>JALWKJ010000217.1:1936-10333 GCA_027081495.1 Campylobacterales bacterium
GCCGATTCCATAGTAGGTTCAAAGCATGATTTAAGCGCTACGAATTTTTATGGCGTCGGCGGCGACTCGAGCAATCGAATTTGCATTTTTTGTCATACTCCACATTCCGCAAATAGTGATTTAATCGACGCCGATGGGGTAAAAGCGCCTATATGGAATAGAAGAATTTCTAATATGAGCGCGTTTGTGCTTTATGATGAGAGTCCCGGTACTCCAAGTTCCGTCTCTTTGGCATGTCTTAGTTGTCATGACGGCGTTAGCGCTCAGGGTAGAGTCAGCGCGGTTGACGCTACGGACACTCATAGGGTTATAAATGCCGCAGGCAGCGGGCTTGCCGGTCCTGATGGTGGAGAAAGTCCAAACTGTGCGGGCTGTCATCCGTTTTCACGACCCGTAGGGGGAAGTTTGTATCCTTCGACCACTTGGCAGATCGGTGCGGATTTAACGGATGATCATCCTATCTCTATAAATTATGCGGCGTCTTTCGCTCATAGACCGGGTGAATTTCAAGCGCAGCCGATAAACGGACTCAAACTTTTTAACGGAAAAGTAGAGTGCGCTTCGTGTCATAATGTTCATGATAACGCAAACGGACTTTTTTTAAGAACCTCAAATACCGCAAGCGGCGTATGTAAATCTTGTCATATAAAATAATTTAATATGACGCCGCTATAAACTTTTTAATCTTTAACGACTTTATTTTACTTTAATGCCCTCTTGGCTATGATACTTTTATGCAGCAGCTACAACTCTTAAAACGGCTTTATTGGTTAAAAACTTTCGGTTACGACTATTTCGATGAACCCAAATCGATAGAAACCGTTGATAATTTACAAAATATCAAGCTTCCTGATACACTCTTAGAGTTGAAAAAATATACCTTTTCATGTCATCTTTGTTCACTTTCAAAAACGAGAAAAAATGTTGTTTTCGGCGAAGGCGATCAAAATGCGCAAATCATGTTTGTAGGCGAGGGACCGGGAGAGATGGAAGATAATACCGGCAGACCGTTTGTCGGAAGGGCGGGGCAGCTTTTGACGAAGATTATAGAAAATGTATTGGAGATAAAAAGGCAGAGCGTTTATATAGCCAATATCGTCAAATGCCGCCCTCCTTCAAATAGAGTGCCGACGGAAGAGGAAGCGAATTTGTGCAAACCATATCTTCTAAAACAGATAGAGATCATCAATCCGAGTATTATCGTCTCTTTGGGATCTACAAGCTATAGATATCTCACGGGAGACCGCAACGGCGCAATATCTAGGGTAAGAGGCGAAGTGTTTGATTTTGGCAATGCAAAGTTGATTCCTACATATCATCCGAGTTACCTTTTGAGAAATCCTTCCGCAAAAAAAGATCTCTATTTAGATATGTTAAAAGTAAAGGCTATGTTATGAAAAAATTTAATTTACCGTTTATACTGTTTGTTGTAATCGCTTCTACGCTTTTTGGCGCAAGCGTCTCTAGCGTAGCGCCGTCTGAAATGGTTTTGATGGGAAGCTTTGACGACGACGACAAAGATTTGGACGAACTTTTTACAAAACCGAAAAAAGATATTTATCAAAACCAAAAGAATCAAGAAGTGGAGACTATAGTCATAAAGGCTGACGAATATATTGAAGAAGATAATAATCAAAAAATAAAACCGACCGGTTTTGGGATGAACGAGCAAGTAAAAATTGCGCTTTTGGTTCCCAAACATGTAATCGGCGCTTATGCAAATTCCGTTTCAAACAGTATATTGTCGTATCTGCTTTATAAAAGCGATAAATTCATATTTGAAGTATTTGATTCTAAAACTCAAAGCTTTGAGGCTTTGAGTTTGGCTCTAAGTAAGATAAAACATAAAGGATATAGATTCGTTATAGCTCCTTTGACGCCCGATGGCGCCAATATCGTCGCGTCTATAGAAAAGGAGCTTTTGGTTTTCGTTCCGACCGTAAATATCGAAGATATAACGGTCGATAATCCAAATATCATCTACGGCGGTATAGATTACGGTTCGCAGATCGATTCTCTTTTGCAATATGCGGAATCTAAAATCGCTATTTTTGGAGATACGAGTTTTTTGGCTAAAAAACTTTCCGATTTCATACATCAAAAAAGAGTTGAAGATATCGTCTATTCAAAAGAGATAAAAAATATCAAAACGAATTTTTCCTATATGTTGAAAAACAATAAAAAATTAAAAGACGCGTCGATTTTTTTAAATATGCCAGTTGTCAAATCGGCGCTTATAGCTTCTCAACTAAGCCGTTATAAAGTGCCGATAAAAAATATTCTCTCAACGCAGGTAAACTACTCGCCGTTGTTGTTATCGTTAACTCAATATCAAGATAGAGAAAACTTTTATATAGCAAACTCTATCGGTAAATTGCCGTTTGCCTTGGAAGATACGGCATCATTGTTAGGAAGCAACCCTAGATATAATTGGATTGATTATTCCAGCATCGTCGGTATCGACTATATATTTTCGACTTTTCTTTTAAATCGCAGCGAAAGAGTTTCTCTTGAAGAGTTTTATGATAATCAGGTATATTATCAGACTACTATCGTCAAAGCGACCGAAGACGGTTTTGTAACAGCCGCGGATGCGGTTTTAAGAAATTAAAACCTTCTTCCTAGACTAAATTCGATTTTTGAAGTTCTATCGCCTTCTTTCGCATCAAGAGCCTTAGCATATGAAATCTGCATAGGCACTCCAAGAGGAGATCTCGCCCACTCTATACCCAGACCGGTAGATGAACGATGACCTTCGTTAAATTTATCGTTGCCGGTCATGCCGTAATCGTAAAACGCCAATATTCTCATTTGAACGGATTTTACGAGTGGAATGCTAAATTCCATGGACGCGGCGGCAAGTTTATTCGCTCCGACAAGCGCGCCCGCGTCGTTTCGAGGAGCCAGCGTTCCGTATTTATATCCGCGAACCGTTCCCATACCCCCTAAATAGAGCTTTTCATTTAGAGGGATATTTCCTTTGTCGCTTATCATGCTAGCTCTCATTTTTAATCTTATGATCAAATCGTAATCGATAATATCTTCAAGACCGTAATAGTATTTCGCGCTAAGAGAGGTTTTTAAAAATTTTGCGTCTCCTCCTATACCGGCATATTCCACACTTCCGCTGATAGTCATACCGGATCTTGGAAGATAGTAGTCGTCGGTATTGTCGAATGTCAGCGACGGAATAATCGAGCTTTTTATGATTCTTCCTTCTTGATAATAAATCGTATTCAAAAGAGATTCGTTTACATCCGATAGTTCCGTATCTTCATAAAGGTAGGTAAGGGAGGCATGATAATTTCTTCCTAGTTTTCTACCTATTTTCAAACTGCCTCCGAATGAATTTTCATTATAGTCGTAATAATCGAATTTTCGTTTATATATATTCCCGCCCAGACTATATTTTGAGTCAAAAAGGCGAGGATTATAGAAATTGAGGCTGCCTTTGACCGTTTTTTCCGAAGTATCCAAATCTATTCCGGTTTGTATGCCGGTTCCTAGGAAGTTTCGATCTGAAAGTCCTAGATTTATACCAAAACCGTCATAGCTTCCATATGAAAGTCCTCCCATGATACTTCCCGTGCTCGCTTCGTTTACTTTTACCAAAAGATCGATATTTTCTTTTGAAACGGGTGTCGGGATAATTTGCACATCATTAAAATACCCCGTTCTTTTAAGCGCGTTTAACGAGTCTTTGAGATCCGTTTGCGAAAACGGTTCTCCTTCGCTTAGGTAGAGCTCGCGACGGATTACGCGATCAAGCGTTCTGGAGTTGCCCGATATGGTAATATCTCTTACATACACTTTATCTCCCGGATCGACTCTGTAAACGATTTTAGCCATGTGATCCGTTTCATTTTGCTTTACATCCGGGATTACCCTTGAAAAGGCATAACCTTTATTTGAAAGCTCTTTTTTAATCATAGAGATATCTTTTCGAAGCTTTTCTACATCAAAGATTTTCCCTTTTTTTAGTTTGAACTTTTCTTTTAGTTTTTTCGGATCGTAAATATCCGGGTCTATTTGGACATCTACGCCGCTTACTTTGTAAGAGCGACCCTCGTCTATGTTATAAGTTATCGTTGCGGTGTAGTCGTCGAAGTTTGTTTTTAAAAAAGGTTTGGAAACTTTTACATCCAAATATCCATATTTGAGATAGAACTCTTTTATTCGCATAGCGTCGTATGCCAGTTGATCGGCTTTAAGTTTTCCGTCGTCTCTTCCGAAGAACCAGCCGAAACTCTGTTTTTTTCTATTTGCGATATACGGTCTAAAATCTTTATATCCGAATTTTTTCGCGCCTTTGAATTTTATATCTTTGATATAGATATTTTCACCTTTTTTGACGACGATATCCGTCGTAACGCTGCCTTGATTGAGAGATTTGTTTTTTATCTCTATCGCCGAGTCGAAATAACCCTCAGATTCCAGTTTTTTCGTGATTTTATTTTTTATTTTTTTTATTTTCGTTTCATCGTATGAGTCGCCTTTTTTAAGCCCGGACTCTTTTAAAAGCTCTTCGTTTTTATCTGTCGAGCCGTAGCCTTTTAAATCCACTTTCGCGATTACCGGTTTCTCTTTTACATGATAAATAAGAATGTTGTTTTTCTCTTCTACCCATATGTCGTCAAAGTACTGTTGCTTGTAGAGAGCTTTGATACTTTTGTCTATTTTTTGTTGATCTATTGAGGAGCCCGGTTTTATATCTATGATCTCTTTCGCTATTTCGGGAGATATATGCACAAGCCCGTCAAATTCTATTTTTTTAATCTCTTGAGCATGAAGTACACAGAGCGTCAAGATGGAGATTGTAAATATAATTTTACTTGTTTGTAAAAATTTGGAAATGTTCATATTTAAACTACCTTATGATATTAAAATTCACTTTTTGATAGATTATACAGATATTTTACTAATGAAACACAATTTGAGTTAAATTTTATTACCGCTTTGATAGAATCCATTCAAAAAAGAATTAATATCATGAAAATAGCGATAGCGGGTCTTGGTTTGATGGGCGGTTCGTTTGCTCTTGGAGTAAAAAAGAGTATAAAAGATGTCAAAACGGTAGGTTATGATCGCTCTAAAGAGCACTGTAAAAAGGCGTTGGATCTAGGTCTTGTTGATGAAATAGTCGATTTTGACGGACTCAAAAAAAGCGATATAATCGTTTTAGCGGTTCCGGTCGAGGGAATCATAGAGTCTCTTAAAAATTTAAAAGATATATCCGAACAAACTACCGTTATCGATCTTGGAAGTACAAAAGAGAAAATCATAAAAAATTGTCCCTCTCGAATCCGACAAAATTTCGTAGCGGCTCATCCGATGGCGGGACGGGAGAAATTCGGTCCTTTGGCGGCAACAGATGATCTTTACAGAGGTAAAATAGTCGTTTTGTGCGATCTTGAGGAAAACGCGCTTTTACATAGCGACAGAGCGATAGAGATATTTGAAGCGCTTGGAATGCATATAACATATATGAAATCAAGCGAACACGACAGACACGCCGCTTACATTTCTCATATGCCTCACGCCGTCAGTTTCGCTCTGGCTAATTCCGTTATGAAACAAGAAGATCCCAAAAGTATTCTCGCTCTTGCCGCCGGAGGTTTTAAAGACATGAGTAGAATCGCTAAAAGTTCTCCCGATATGTGGAGTGATATTTTTTTGCAAAATCGTGAAAATCTTATAGAGGCTATAGAGAGTTTTCAAAAAGAGCTTAAATTAGCGAAAGAACTTGTAAAAAGCACGGATGAAGAGGAGTTGAAAAAGTGGATGACAAGCGCAAACGAACTGCATAAAATTTTATGAGTATCGTTTAGCCGTTTGAGTCGTTTTGTGCGTTTTATCCCTTAAATATGAATTGAAATTTTTTTCCGCGATCGCTTCGCTAAAATAGTATCCTTGCATCAAGGTACACCCCTGGGCTTTTAGAAAGTCAACTTGTTCTTTTGTTTCGACTCCTTCCGCGACTACATCGAGATTGAGTTGTTTTGCAAGAGCGATGATGGTAGAGGCTATCTGCATATCGTCTTCGTCGGTCGGTATGTCTCCTATGAACGACTTGTCTATTTTTAGTTTCGATATAGGCAGTTTTTTCAGTCTCGCTAAAGATGAGTACCCCGTACCGAAATCGTCGATAGCGGTATTTATACCTATTTTTTTCAGATTTGTCAGCGCTATTTCGACCTGTTTTATATTTTCCATCAAAAAGCTCTCCGTTACTTCGAGCTCAAGCAAGGAGGGATCGATACCGCTCTCTTTTATAATGGTTTTTAGCGTATGTTCAAGATGATTTTGGGTTAATTGCTTGCTGGAGATATTGATGGCTATTTTTATATTGAGTCCTAATTTTTGCATGATCGAGAGCTGAGTACAGGCTTTTTTCATGATCCACTTTCCGATTTTTGCCATAAAACCGCCTTCTTCAGCCAGTCTTATAAAGTTGTCCGGCGTTATGATTCCGTATTTTGGATGTTCCCAGCGGATCAGCGCTTCACACCCGTAAAGAGTGTTGTTTGAAGTATCGATTACCGGTTGATAATAGAGTTGGAGCTGATCGTTTTGTATGGCGTTTCTAAGGTCGTTTGAGAGTTCGAGTCTCTCTTTCGCATCGGCGTTCATGTCTTCGGTAAAGTATCTGTATATATTTTTCCCTCCCTGTTTTGCGGAGTACATCGCCATATCGGCATTTTTGATCAAATCTTCTTTGTTCGCGGCGTCGTCGGGGAAGATCGCGATACCCACGCTTGCGCCGATATAGCCGATTTCGTCGTCGAGTTTCACGGGTTGAGAAAGAGAGTCTATGATTTTTTGCGCAACTATCGAAGGATAAGCCGTATCTTTTATATCGTCGAGTATAACGGTAAATTCGTCGCCGCCGAGCCTGGATACGAGATCTTCCTCTCTTAGAATATTGTTTAATCTTTTTGCCACTTCGATCAAAAGCAGATCTCCATAGTCATGACCTAGCGTGTCGTTGATCATTTTAAAGTTATCAAGATCGATAAACATAAGAGCGAATTTCGTTTTATTTCTTCTTGATTTTGAAATCTTTTTAACAAGAGTGTCTTGAAAAAGCGCGCGGTTTGGAAGATTTGTCAAAAGATCGTAGTGAGCGAGAATATTCAATTTGCTCTGAGTCTTTTTTTGATTGGTTATATCGGAAAAAATTCCCGCAATCAGATTTTTATCGTCTTTTTGGATTAAAAATCTGTGAGCTTGAAAATATTTTTCTTGATTATTTTTGTCTAAGAGTTTCTCTTCTGTTGTATATATGCCTTTTTCCAAGACAAGATCCGATTTTTTTATGATACTTTCATAATCTTGGGGAGAGAGCAGCTCTTTTATGTTTTTGTTAACTAGCGTATCGACGCCGAAAAAATCGTTTAGGTATTGATTTGAAAATATAATGTTGTGATTTTCATCCTTTATGAAAGCGCCGGCGGGAAGGTTCTTCATGAAAAGTTTAAATTGTTCTTCGGAGTTTTTAAGCGCTAGTTGAGCCTGTTTTATTTCAGAAATATCGGTTAAAAAACCGACTATCCTCTGAGAAAGACCGTCTTTGCTTCGCGTAACTTTTCCTTTGATCGCGACCCATTTTATTTGATCGTTTACTAAAATGCGGTGTTCGCAGTGAAAAGTAGCGCTTTTGTTATTGATATGATCCTCAAGAGCTTGAACTACTTTTATTTTATCGTCGGGGTGAATGAGATCCAGCCAGGTTTTTATACTGTTTTTTACCGGTTTATTTAAAATACCTAAAATCTCTTTGAATCTATTTGAAAAAAACGCTTTATCTTCTTTGATACTCCAGTCCCAAAGCCCTTCGTTCGAACCGTTGGTCGCTAGTTCATATCTCTCTTTTAGCAGCTGCATAGTCTCTTTTGCGCGGTTTTTATCGCTGATATCGACTATTATGCCGAGTTTTTCTTCCGTTTGCTCGTTTTCTCCGACATCCGAGATATAGACGATGGCGTCTATGCTTTTTCCTATATCGTTTTCGATTTTCGTTTCAAAGTGATCCGATGCGGCCGTATTGTGCTCAAAAAGCCGTTGCAAAACTTTTCTTTTATTGGCGCCCGTAAATTCGTCAAACACCTTGTTTGTGAGGACTTTATTGTTATGGTTTTTATAAAATACCGGCAGCGGAAATTCTTTGAAAATATCGTAAATTACCTGTTCTTTGTTACCGTTTCCCATCAGTCTGCTAAACATAAATCGCGCTCCTTAAGGTTGTTTCCTTAATATCATAATGTATAGTATCGACTAATTAAAAAAAAAATAAAATATCAAGAGATTATTTTGTAAAATCGACTTATAACTTCTTTCAAACGAATCTAAAACATAAGCAAAATAAAATTTACGCACACTCATTAAAAAACGGAATAT
>JALWKJ010000218.1 GCA_027081495.1 Campylobacterales bacterium
GTCGTAAAAGAGACAGAAGATGTCATAGAAGCTATCGAAAAAGATCAAAACGACCTCTTTAAAGCTAGAAAATTCTTCAATGTATATCTTTATAGAACGCAACAGATATCAAACGAGTATCTAAAAAACTTAAAAAAAGAGAATATAGATTTAAACTTAAAAGAGAACTTCAAAAAGCTTCTTTTAAGCGTAAACGATACCATCTGCCAACAAAAAGCGATACTATCCGAAGACGACATAACCCGTCTTGATGTTCAGATAGAAGCATTGACAAAACAACTTAAAAATGAAGGAGTATAAGATAATGAGTCCGCAAGAAAATCAAAACAGTGAAACGAAACTCACTCAAAAAGAGCAAGAGCTTCAAGAGAGCGCCAAAAACGATTTGAAAACGCAAAATGAGAGTTCGCCCGAAGCCGGCGAAGAGAAAAAAGGAACTCTTGTTTTAAAAGAGGAGCTTGATAAAGACGGAATTTTAAAATATGAAGACGCGGATGAAGTGATACAGACGAAAATGGATGTCATAGTCAGCGAAATAGATATTCACGATCCCCACTCCGTTATCTCTTTTGGTTCAAAAGCGCAGGAAAACATCAACAGAGTAAGCGAAAGTATGCTAGAGGGCGTAAAAAATAAAGATATAGGTCATGCGGCCGACTCGTTGAACAATTTAGTAGCTCAGATTCAAGGTTTTGATGTAGATGCGCTAAATCCGAATCAAACTCAGGGATTCTTTTCGAAACTATTTGGAATGGCAAGTCCCGTCGTGAAATTTATAGGAAAATATGAAGAGGTAAGAAAACAGATCGACTCTATCACGGACAATCTCGAACAACAAAAAACCCAGCTTCTAACCGACATAACTTCGCTTGATCGTCTATATAATGTAAATTTCGAATTTTTTAAAGAGTTGGAGCTGTATATCGCCGCGGGCGTTCATAAACTTGAAGAATTAGACAATAAAATCATTCCAAATCTCCAAGCCGAAGCCGGCGAAGATCGAAGAATGCAAAAAGCTTTGAAACTCAAAGATATAATCGCCACAAGAGATGATTTGCAAAGACGAATTCATGATCTAAGACTCACAAGACAGGTAGCGATGCAAGCCCTTCCTACGATTAGGATGGTACAAGATAACGACAAATCTCTAATCTCAAAAATAAGCTCCGTTTTAATAAATACCGTTCCGTTGTGGAAAAATCAACTGGCTCAAGCCATCACGATCTATAGAAGTTCCGAAGCCGCGAAAGCTCTTAAGGGAGCGACCGATATGACAAACGATCTTTTAGAGAAAAACGCCGAAGCTCTCAAAGAGGCGAACAAAGAGACAAGAGAGCAGATAGAAAGAGGAGTTTACGATATAGAATCGATCAAAAAAGCGAATCAAACGCTTATAGAAACGATTCAAGAGTCCCTTGAAATAGCTCAAAAAGGAAAAGAGACAAGAGCCAAAGCACAAGAAGAGTTGATAGTAGTGGAAAATCAACTAAGAGACGCTCTTCTTTCCGTAAATAGATAAAAACGACCTAAAAAGGATATATATGGGATTTTGGGATAAAATTTTCGGCGAATTCATCGATGTCATAGACTGGCTTGACGAGAGTAACGACACGCTGGTTTATAGATTTGAGAGATATAACAATGAAATAAAATACGGCGCGAAACTAACGGTTCGACAAGCTCAAGCCGCCGTTTTTGTAAACGAAGGCGAAATCGCCGATGTTTTGGGTCCCGGTATCTATGAGCTCGACACTAAAAATCTTCCTATATTGACAACCTTGCAGCACTGGGATCATGGATTTAACTCCCCTTTTAAAGCGGAGATATATTTTTGCAATCTAAGACGATTTACCGATCTTAAATGGGGCACGAAAAATCCGATTATCTTAAGAGATAAAGAGTTTGGCGCCGTAAGGCTGCGCGCTTTTGGAACATATGAGATACGAATAGAAGATCCGAAAAGATTTATAGAAGAGATCGTCGGAACCAATTCTCGCTTTAATATAGACGATATAAGCAATCAGCTTAGAAATATCATCATATCCAGATTTAGCGATATCGTGGCAAGCGCGAATATTCCCGTTTTGGATTTGGCGGCTAACTATGATCAACTAGGAGAGTTCGTTAGCTCGAAAATTGAAAAAGAATTCAGCGCGTACGGACTTGAACTATTAAATTTAATGATTGAAAATATCTCCGTGCCTCCTATGGTCGAAGAGGCTCTTGATAAGAGAACATCTATGGGAATGATAGGCGATCTTAGAAAATATCTCGATTTCCAAACAGCCGAATCTCTTACAAAAAGCGGCGGAGTCTCCGAAATGGTAGGTATGGGCGTGGGTTTTGCCATGGCCGATAAACTCTCTAAATCTTTTGATAAAAAAAACAACTCCGGATATATACCCGAACCTTTCGAAAAGATGTATTATTACGCAAAAGATAAAAATCCGATAGGTCCTTTCAATATCGACGAAATCGAAGATATCATCAAAAAAGGCGAGATCGACTCCTCTTCTTTGATGTGGAGTACGGGGATGGAGAAGTGGCAAAAAGCAAAAAATATAGAAGAGATCGAGACGCTTTTTAATATGCTAACCCCTCCTCCGCTATAAATTAAAATATGGCGGAGTTTGACAAAATAGATAAAAGATCATTTAAACAAAAAACTTTTCCCTGTAAAAAGTGCGGCGCCTCTTTGGTTTTTTCAGCCAAAAAGAGCGCCTTAAAATGCGAGTATTGCGGGGCTGTAAATTATCTCAAAGTTCCAAAGATTCCTATCTACGAACACTCTCTTGACGATACTTTAAGGGAGCTTGAAAAAAGACCCCGTTTTGATCTAAAAGCTCCAAAAGAGATAAAATGCCCGATCTGTTCGGCAAGTTTCAAACTCACACCTCATATAAGAAGTACGAGATGTCCCTATTGCGACGCGCCGATTATCACAAATCTGGATATATTCATGCCTCTTTCTCCAGAGTCTCTTCTTTCGTTTAAAATCAACCAAAAAGAGGCGAAAGAGTTATTTAAAAAATGGGTAGGTTCTTTATGGTTTGCTCCAAACAAACTTGAAAAATATACAAAAGAAGATTCTAAATTTGAAGGCATATATCTACCTTACTGGACATACGACTCCATGACTACTACCCATTTTCAAGGATATAGGGGAGATACTTATTATGAGAGGTCAAGAAGAAGAGTCTATATCGACGGACGAGAACGAATCATAGAAGATTTAGAACCTAAAATCAGATGGCAGCCGGTATCGGGCGAGATAAAAAAACACTTTGACGATGTTCTAATAGGCGCGACGAAAACTATTCCAAGAAAGTTGGCGGATTCGCTTGAGCCTTGGGATCTTGAAAATTTAATCTCTTACGACGAGAGATATCTAAGCGGATTTGAGAGCGAAACATATTCCGTAGCTTTGGATGAGGGGTTTGAATATGCGAAAAATTATATGGAGTTTGAGCTCACAAACGCGGTTAGACGAAAAATCGGCGGCGATCACCAAAAGATATCGTATATGCAGATATATCATGACCAAAAAAGTTTCAAATATATACTTCTTCCCGTCTGGACGGCTCACTTTCGTTATAAACAAAAGGAGTATCGTTTTGTTATAAACGCTAGAAGCGGAGTGATAAAAGGAGAGAGACCGTATAGTAAGATAAAAATTTTTATAGCCCTGCTTGCGGGCGTATTATTTTTTATAGCAATTCTTTATTTAAACGAAAATCCAAATATAGCGATTTTTTTAGAAAAATTCTTACGATAAAAAACTAAATCCTCTTTTACACACATTAGGCTCAATTTAAAAAAAAAGAGAGATAAAAACCGTTTCTTGCTGTACGCCTCTTATATTTGGTCGATATCAATTTAGAGACCAATTTAGGAGGAAGAGTTTGAAAACGATATTTGCCGTATTATTTATTTTTTTGACCATAAATTCCTATGCCGCCAAAGATTATGGAGACGCGCCGGCGATATATACCCATGTAAGTCATACAATAACAAACGATGTCTATTTGGGCGACATAAAACCCGATGCCGAAAGCGATCAACAATCTTCCGCCGACGCTTCGGCAGACGATATAAACGGTATCGACGACGAAGACGGCATAATCGCGCTTAAACCTTTATACATCGGAAGCGACAATTACGATATCAATGTAAAAGTTTTTAACAACAGCGGTAAAAAAGCATACATTACCGCCTGGATAGATTTTGATAAAGACGGCACTTTCCAATTTCGTGAAGCGCTTAATTCAAACTCTCTTTATGTCAATTCATCACCGTTGCCACAGATTGTAAATGTAAAATGGGATAGCTCTTTTTCGCCGAAGATAAAAAAAGTTACAAAAGGAGAGACTATTCTTCGCGTAAGGATCTCTACGACAAGAGTTTTAAGATGTGCCGACGAAGGTACAAAAAACGGCAATCTCAGTTCCGCCGTTTATACCGATGTCTCAGACGGTGAAGTTGAAGATTATCTGCTTTTTATAAGAGACAAATCCGATTCAAACGCCTCTTATTTCAATGCGTGGGATGAAAACGAAGATATCTCAAACCAAGTTATACATACGAAAATCGCCGCCGAAGATATAACTCTTAATATCGCGTCTTTAAACAAGGACGCCACCGCATTTAGCCCAAACGACGCAAAAGAGATCAACGCGTCGCTTTTTTGCGAAAATCTAAATCTTATGAAAAAATGGACGCCGGTTATATTGCCGAAAGATTCGACAAAAGTGACATTTAAAGCTTTTGACATGAAAAATAGACATTTTGTTTGCAAAGATACGAGAGTAGTCATAAGATACAGCGACCAAAATTCTACCATTTACGAAGTAAACGCAAGCAACCATTTCGCCATAAGACCAAAAAGCTATAAAATAGAGTTGCCCTCGGATTTGACGGCGGGAGAACCTTTTGAAGCCACCGTTAAAGCTATAGACGCAAACGATACCGTTATAGCAAACTATAATGAAAAAGCGGATGTTTATATACTCGATATAAACGAAACGAACAGTTCAAAAGGTTGCATACTCGGAAATATCTCGGTTAAAAAAGCGGATTTTAAAAACGGTATCGCAAAAGTAAAAATCAGATATGACGAAGTCGGCTATCTTAAACTTAAAATAGATGAAGATAAAAAAAACTCAAAAGAGTTTGCCCTTATCGATCAAGGCGATACCCCTCAAAGATTTATAGAAAAAGCGGAAATTTCTTCAAACGAAATAAAAGCCGATTCACTCGAACTTACTTGGAAACTCAAAAACGGAGGGAACGGATATACATATTTTAGCTCGGATCCCGATATCATGGGCTCGTCTCTTCAAATAAAGACTTCGGCGCGCAACAAAATGGGTACGATAGTCCAAAACTATACGAAAAGTTGTTACGCCAAAGATGTAGCCGTAAATATAGATTATCAAATAGATCAATCACTCTCAAAATACAAACCGATCGTTAAAGATTTACAGGAAAATACCTATATCGATACTTCCGTCAACGGAAAACTAAAATGCGATATCAAGAAGAATCGCTTTATAAACGGTAAAGCGAACAAAATCGTTAAAATAAATTTTGAACGAAAAACAAATAAAGCCCTAAATCCCACACTTCTTGAAATAAAAAGGCTCGATGCGGCGATAAGCGCGAAACCTTTAAAAAAATATACTTCAACCGAAAACAATTCGACATTTATATATGTAAGAGCATATGTCCCCGATCAGATGACAGCCGGCAAAAAAATGGACGCTACAGTCTATTATGAAACATATTGCAACGGTTGCGATAAAGTAAAATACAACCTGCAAAACTGCAAAGAGAGTGTTGACAACATAAACTGGTATCAGTTAAATTCCATACAGAGCGATCCGGGCTTTGATTACGAGATACCGCATGAGATAACGGGCGGCTTGACTCCTACCGGAACAACTCTTACAAGTTATTATTCTATATTTTCAAAGTTAAAAAAGATCGATAAAAGAACTATTTTTATAAAAGTCAAAAAAACTCCGGCAAAAGTAAGAATAGACTATATCCCCGAAAGTTATCTTCTGTTTGATCCTTACAACCCGGCAAAGTCGGCGCATAGTTTTGATGCCGTATTTCAAGATTTACCCAAAAAATGGGCGGGAAAAGGAGAGACGGGATTGAGCGTCGATATGGATATATCAAAAAGAGAAAACGGACAAAAGATAAATTGGTAAAAACGGTTCACTTTTTGCTTTATATGCCGATATACAAATAGAAACACTCTTAAAAGGAGATCGTCATGAAATATAAAAGAATATTTTTTATAGCTCTCTCACTCGGCGCTATAGCGCTCTCTATACTTTCGCATGAGAGTAATTTTACGAATCTTTATTCGCTGAACAACCCTGTAGATCTTTTGGTTCTTTACTAAATTTAGAATCTCTTTTGCATCGCTTTAGTTGATGTTTTCTAACTGAAGCGATCCAAAGATAATTTACGACTACGGCTATAAAAAGAGAAACTCCGATCGAGTAGGGAACGGTTCCGACATAAAGAGGAACTACGATATCGTCCCAATGTTTTTGAAACCAATCAAGAGTCAACTCCACATTTTTTATACCTTCTCTTGCGAGTAAAAAATTTCCCGTTTTATACTCCATGTAGTACATAAACGGCATAGTCAAAGGGTTGCTAAGCCATACCATAGTAAATGCGACGGGAACATTGAACTTCATAAATGGAGTAACTCCCAAAACCGCCAACATCTGCATCGGCATAGGGATAAACCCCCAAAACAAGCCCCAAAACAAGCCTCTTGTAACGGATTTACGATTTATAGCAAGATATTCTCTAGGGATTTTATATTTTTTGATCAAAGCATCGAGTTTACTATTTTTTTTATTGCTTTTAAAAGCTTTTCTTATCATGTTTTCAATCTTCACTTAAAACTGTCAAATATCGCATCGTAAGGATGAACATATGCTATAATAACCTATATTTACTTTAGGATATTGTATGAGTAATCGGGCTTTAGCGGAAAATTTCAAAGACATCGACAAAGAATCTTTGAAAAAAACTTTAGAAGAGGTAATTGAACGCACTTTCGATCTGGAAAAAGAGTATAAACTTTTGAAAAAAAGCGTAAAAGAGTTTCAAAACCTTATAGCCCAGACGATAGAATCGCAGCCCAATCCTATATGGATAGTAGAGCGAAACGATTATAAAAATATTTTTTTACAAAACAGCGCTTCCGATAATCTCTCGTCGCTGATAAAGGATATAAATCCTCAACTAAGCGAGCAAGAGATTGAACAAGATAATAAAATCTTTCTTGTAAAAATAAATCAAGTAGATGGAGACTACGACAAAATAATCATAACCGCTACGGATATAACTCAACAAAAAAGAAGCGAAAGATTAGCCTCTATGGGACAAGTGGCGGCGCATTTATCTCATGAGATTAGAAATCCCATAGGCTCCATCTCCCTGCTCTGTTCTACTTTGGCAAGATCCGCCGACAAAGACCAAAAACCTCTCGTAGAAGAGATGAAAAGAGCGATAGGCAGGGTTGAAAGAATTATAAAATCCACGCTTTTGTTTACAAAAGGCATAGGAGTTACGAAAAAAAGAGTCCCTCTTGAAAAACTAAAAGAAGAGATACGAAATTCGTTTGAGAGTTATCAAAAAACAAAAGATATCGATTTTACTATAGAGTTGGAAAACAAAGAGATATATGCGGATTTCGATCTGATGATTATAACTCTTCAAAATTTTTTATACAATGCCGTAGATGCGATAGAAGAATCAAACGATTTATCGGGAGAGATAAAAATTTCGTTTAAAAAAGAGAATAGATACGACACCATAACGGTAACGGACACGGGCATAGAGATAAAAGATAAAAATATTTTATTTGAACCGTTTCAAAGCACCAAAACTAAAGGTCATGGATTGGGACTCGCTCTATCTTTGGAAATAATCAAGGCGCATAATGGTAGAATAGAGCTTCTTGAAGAGACAAAAGGTTTCAAAATATATTTGGAACAAAATCAAACTCCACTTTTGTGAGTCAAAATATTATAGAGGATTTTTGTGCAAAAAGCGATTGTTTTTTTAAATATGGGGGCTGCGAGAAATCTTGATGAAGTCGAGGTTTTTTTACACAATATGTTTCATGATAAAAATATCATTACCGTTAAAAGCGATCTTTTGAGATCCTATATAGCCTACTCTATCATAAAAAACCATAAAGAAGACGCAAAGAGCAATTATGAAAAAATAGGCGGCTGCTCTCCTCTTGTGAAAAACACCGAAACTTTTTTAAAAAATATCAAAAAAGTGTTTCCCGATTATCTGGCAGTAAATATCATGAGATATACCGAACCATTCGCCTTTGAAGAGTTAAAATGGCTGCAATTAAAAGGAGTAGAACATATAACCGTAATCCCTTTGTATCCTCAATACTCCACGACAACGACGAAATCTTCTCTCGAAGATCTCTATATCTCTCTTGAAAAAGCGAATTTCTCTCCTTGCATGAATATAATTACAAGATTTTATAAAAATAAAAACTACAACCTTGCCGTTATAGAACAGATTAAAAAAACTTTAAACGGTAATGAAGCCAAAGATTTTGATCTGATTTTTTCCGCCCACTCTCTGCCTCAAAAGATTATCGATAACGGTGATCCGTATCAAAAAGAGATCGTTGAAAATGTAACGATTTTGGAAAAGATGTTAAAAAAGGAGAATCTCGAATTTAAAAATATTCATCTTGCCTATCAATCAAAACTAGGACCTCAAAAATGGCTCTCTCCGTCGCTAGAAGAGAAACTTCATGAGATCAGAAATAAAAGAGTTATAATATATCCTATATCTTTTATTTTAGATAATTCCGAAACGGATTTTGAGCTAGACATCGAGTATAGAGATGTAGCGAACGAATTAGGTTTCAAGGAGTATCGAGTGGCAAAATGCCTGAACGATTCTCCTCTATTTATAGAAGCTATAAAAGATTTATTACCGCACCAATTAAATATCTAAAAGTTTGAGAGAACGAAATGAGGTAAGATGTGCATGAAAAAATCTGCGGGACTATCTTAGCTAATTCAAAGATTTTTTCATGTGCAGATTGCATCATTTCGTTCTCCCCGAAGGGTGGAGCACTTTCGCTCATACTCTGCGTTAGATTTTTTCGAATTCGCTACGGCGAGTCCTTCAAAAATCCGCCTTGATTATGAACGAAATTGCTACATCAAACATTTAGGTATTTAATTGGTGCGGTAATAGCTAACTAAGCATAGACTCTTTTTTTAGATTTTTTGCAAGCATATAGTAAAAAGTCGCTCTATACTTTGTTCTTACTCCTTTTAGCTTCTCACAAACTTCGTTTACCGCTTTATCTAACGCTTCTTTATCATCTTTTGGCATCTGAAGTTTTTTTACCAAAAAATTGTTTTTTACTCTTTCAAGCTCCTTTGGATCGCCGCAGGCGACGCTTTCAGCATCTTTTCTATAAATGGAAGGACCTAGATTTTTAACTATAATCTCCAAAAAGTCGTCGTCCACGCTTCCTAAATGTTTTTTTATATCATCATGATAGAGCTTGAGTTTCAACTCTTTTTTTGAAGGCGTTTTATTCTCTTTTTGAGGTTTTTTCGAACCCTCTTTTTTATCGGTTTTTATTTTCGGCTTACTCTCTTTTTTTTGAACCGTTTTAACTTTTTTGGGTTTTTTTTCGGTTTTTGTTTTGGAAATATTCTCTATCGTTTCGGTTTTGTTCTCTTGCTCTTTATCGCTCTTTTTCTGCTCGCTTTTTAACAAAGCCTGCCCAGAAGCGCTTTGTTTATTATCTTCACTTACGCTAGCAGCCTCTTTTTCGATCAAAGTCTCCTCTTCTTTTTGCCCCAAGCCGCGCTTATCTTCTTTTTTAAATACTTTTTGCACCAACTGTACGATTGCCAACTTTCTCCAACTCATCACACATCCTTTCCTGAATTTTACACATCCTAAAATACATGTTATCACAAACGAACTTAGTAAAAAAAATGTATCTATTGCCGATATAGGTATATAAAGAATTTCAAAGGAATTATCATGAACGAAAAGTTACGATTTTTCAAAAGTATTTTATATATATGCCTTCAAGTAGCATCTTTATGGGGTATATTTGCGCTTTTAACGGATACGATTTCACAATCAAACGCAAAAATCGTCGGTGTTTTTATTTTAACTTTGATATTTTTTATTTATGCTCATAAAAACATTAAAATACTTAATTATTACAGCGAAAAATCAGAAGGACATGAAAAAGCCGGGT
>JALWKJ010000219.1 GCA_027081495.1 Campylobacterales bacterium
TAAGCGGGGGTGAGAGAAGAAGGTGCGAGATTGCGAGATCTTTGGCGATTGAGCCGAGTTTTCTACTTTTAGACGAACCGTTTGCGGGCGTTGATCCTTTGGCGGTAAACGATATACAAGGAATCGTCCGTGATTTGAAAGAACTAGGCATCGGCGTACTTATAACCGACCACAATGTAAGAGAGACTTTATCTATTTGCGATCGGGCATATGTTATAAAAAGCGGCGAACTTTTGGCTTTTGGAAATTCATCTGAAATCGCTCAAAACGAACTTGTAAAAAAACACTATCTGGGCGAGGATTTTCGTATATGAAGCTTCGTACAAGAGCCGAATCGAAACATAAGCTATCTCAAACATTGCGAAGTTGGCTTCCCATACTAAGGGCCGATATCTCCTCGTTAAAAGAGACGCTTGATGAGATTTCAAAAGAAAATCCTTTTATAGAGATAAATTCGGGAAACGAGATAACGGCGGCGAATAGCTATAAAAAACAGCGGGTCGAGTATCGTAAAAACGCTCTTAGCAATGAAATAGAAGCTATGCAAACAACTAAAAAATCTTTTTACGATGTTTTGTTTGAGCAGATAGAACCGCCCCTGTTTTTGACAAAAAAATCACAAAAAATAGCTTATGCGATCATAGATAATCTAAATCCAAACGGATATTTCGATACCGATATAAAACAGTTCGCCAAAGATATAAACGAAAAAATCGAAGATATAGAGACGGTACGAAAAAGGTTTAAATATCTTGAGCCAAGAGGCGTGGGCGCTGTTGACTTGATGGAATCTTTCATGTTTCAGCTTCATCACCAAGACCTAGAAGACGGAATCAACAGATGCGCAAAAATGATAATAGAAGACTTCGAGAATATTGAAAAATATAAAAATGAGCCGTATTTCAGCGATGCCGTTAGGGTTATAAAAAGGTTTCACTATCCTCCGGCTATCGAATTTTTACATGAGAGGGTTCAGATAATTCCGGATATTTTTATAGAAAATAAAAATTCAAGACTTACCGTTTCTCTTAACGATTCATACTATCCGACTATCGATATCGAATTAGGCGGTATCGATACGAAATTCGACTTTGTAAAAGAGAAGATAAAAGAAGCAAAATCATTGGTTGACGCTTTGGAAATGAGAAAAGCCACGCTTACCAAAATAGCGCTGATGATAGTCGATTATCAATATGATTTTTTTATGGGGGGAGCTATAAAGCCTATGAAGCTGGATGATCTAGCTACCGATCTTGAGCGTCATCACTCAACCATATCAAGAGCTATAGCGAACAAGTATCTTTCATGCGAGAGGGGAATTTTCCCCATAAAGAGTTTTTTTGCCACGGCGCTTGGAAAAGACAAAGAGACATCAAACCGAGAGATAAAAGAGTTTATAAAAGAGGTAATCAAAAACGAAGATAAAAAAAAGCCTCTAAGCGACAATAAAATTTTACAAAAAGTCGAAGAGAAATTCGGCATAAAAATAGGCAGAAGAACGGTTACAAAATACCGAATGCAGGCGAATATAGCCAGTTCCTCACAGAGGAAAAAGCTATATCTTCTTCAATAACTCCTATCCCACCATTCCTTTTATCATAAAATAGATCATAGCCGATAAAAGTGCGGCGGCCGGTACGGTGATGATCCAAGCGGCTATTATCTTTTTAACGGCGTCTCTTTTTACATATTTTGTTTTTAGCGCGCTTTTTAGGACTTTTTTATCGTTTTTGATTTTATCTTCGAGATCGTCTATAAGTTTATATAAAGAGACGATTCTTTTATAATCGGCTTTCTCTTTTTTCTTTTTTTGTTCTAGATTTTCCAATTCATGATGATAAGCCGCGATAGTTTTCTCTTCTTGGGCGATTTTCTCTTCTCTTTGAGCTATGACGCTCGCTTCATCCGTCGTATCAAGCCACTCTCTTAGAAAACCGACGCCAAATACTCCTCCTACGGCAATATGGGTTGAACTTACCGGAAGACCGAGTTGACTGGCGATGATCACGGTAATCGCGGCGGCTATAGCGATAGAAAAAGCTCTTATTTGATCAAGTTCGGTTATCTCCGAACCGACCGTTTTTATCAGCTTTGGACCATAAAGCGCAAGACCTACGGATATGCCAAGAGCGCCTACCGCCATAACCCAGATAGGAATCCCCGCTTTAGCCGAAATGCCGCCGCTTGTAACCGCGTCGCTAATGGCGGCAAGCGGTCCGATCGCGTTTGCGACATCGTTTGCGCCATGAGCGAAGCTAAGAAGCGCCGCCGCGAATATTAGAGGTATCGTAAAAAGAGTGTTTATATTGCTTCTATCGTTAGCGGTTATTTTACCGTTTTTGGATATCGATCTTTTAACGGCAAAGTATATTATAAAAGCTAAAATGAGACCGACGCTAAAAGCGACTAAAAACGGCGGTTTTTTCGTAATCGGTAGAATCGCAAATATATTTTCATTCACGAAAGTTACGATCGATGGCCACACTTTTTTAAGACCTTTTAAAACCAGATAGGTTACAAAAGCCCATGCCATAACCGCTACATAAACGGGTACCCATTTTTTGGCGGCTTTGATTTTATCTTCTTTAAATACGATCGTTTTTTTGATGGCAAATAAAAATCCGGCGGCTATCAAACCTCCAAGAAGAGGTGAAACAATCCATGAAGCCGCGATTTTCCCCATCGTAGTCCAAGAAACGATAGAAAAACCAGCCGCGGCTATTCCGGCTCCCATGACTCCGCCGACGATTGAGTGAGTCGTCGAGACCGGAGCTTTGAAATATGTAGCGAAATTTAGCCATAACGCCGCCGCTAAAAGAGCCGCCATCATCGCCCAGATAAACATATCCGTATGGTTCCCGAAAGCCGAAATATCTATAATTCCTTTTTTGATGGTTTTTACGACATCTCCTCCGGCGATTAACGCTCCCGCCGCTTCAAATACGGCGGCTATGGCTATAGCGCCTCCCATAGTAAGGGCTTTTGAACCGACGGCGGGACCGACATTGTTAGCTACATCGTTGGCTCCGATGTTCATGGCCATATAAGCTCCAAAGAGCGCCGCTATGGCTAAAAAAGTATTATTTGGAATGTTGCCTGAAGTTGAAAAGCTGTATAAAAGCACCATTGCCATAAAAACAATGGCTATTCCGATTTTTACAAAATCACCGCTGCTGGCTTTTCGAGCCTTTTTTTCCATCTTTTTGAGAGTTTCGATCTCCATAATAAAGCGCCGCCTTTATATTCGTTTTTAAAGTGGTATTATAGATAAAAAAGACTTTGTAAGCCCAAATTTTTGAGAAGAAAATTATTTAAATTATAAAATTATGTAACAATTTCTTAGATTTTTCTATATTTTCCATTTGACTCTTTGTTCATCTTTTTTTATATATTCTAAAAGCTCTTTGCAAAAGTTTGAGTGACAGATCAGATTTTTTTTACCGATATGCATCGAATGCTTGCTTTGAAGAGAGAGATAGTCTTGATTTTTATGTTTTAAGTAGAGTATCCCGGCGTAAAAAAAGCCTCTTTTGTTAAGGATTTTGACTATTTTATCGATAAAAGGGTTGTCGTTTAAGTTGATTTCCGCATAGATCATGTCGCAATGCTTTGCTTGCAACTGAGATAGAAGAAGCAAAAATTTGTGTTTGAAATATTTACCGTAATGATCTATCACGATAGTGGCGATATTCATAAGCGGATCGTAATTATAGTAAAGATGCACCGGTTTGTGTTTATTTTGGACATTCGGTTTTGATAGGTTAATCGGAAGATTCGCCGTTTTATATGTTTTGAGAATAATCTCTTTATAGGTATCAGGTATAGTGAGTCGTTGAGAGGGGTATCTAAAAATTTTGTACGCTATGAGAACCGATCCTCTAAGACTTTTTTTTGTGAGTTCATTGTTTTCGATGGTTACATCTTCGGGCGCTCGTCCAAAAAGCAGGGCGGATTCTTTAAAATCGTGTGAAAGATTGCTTTTTTGGCTAAATGTATGAAACATTACGGCCTCTCCAAATATTGCGTCAAATCCGAGTTCTTTTGCCCTGAGAATGATCGCGTCGAACATTTTGTTCATGATTTTCATTCCCTTGTAAAGAGGATCGACTACTACTACCCCGATCTCCGCGATGTTGCTATCTTCTATTTTTATAAGTGCGAAGTGACCTACTATTTTATCGGTTGTTTCGTCAACGGCAACGATACAGAAAAGTTTTTTATTTTGGTGTTCAAGTATTTTTTTCGGATGGTAAAATAGTTCCTTAATATAACTATATCCATAATTTTGATAAATCAATTTAGCGATAGCTTCTTCGTCTTTTGGTTTGAAATTTCGTATTTTTATGGGAGTGTCAAGGGCTGCATGATCGGAAATTTTATTGAATGAAGAGTTTTCTTTTTCCAGAGCCGTTTTTTTGTAATGGAAGTATTTTATGATAGAGAATTTTTTACCGTCTTTACCGAGATTTTTATATTCGAAAAGATCAACTAGTTTATAGATACGATTAAAGCCTTTGTCCGCTTGCAGATCAATAGGCACGCTGGCATATTTGTTAGCCGCCATAGGCGTGCCCCAGTCGTGTATATCTATCCTTAATCCATAATCAAAAGAGTGCAGCTCAACCTCTATGATTCCCTCTTTGTTTCCATAAGCGTGAGTGATCGCATTTTCGAACAGTTCGTATGCCGCGTCAATAAGCTCTTTTGACTCTTTTTTCGCAAAATGGATATCTTTAGCCATAGATTCTATAGCGAAGCGGATTAGATCAAAATAATGTTTCTTACAAGGAGTTTTGATAATCACGCTATTTTTCATCTTATTTTCCTCCTATAATCTCCAATGCAGCGGCTGTAAGAATTTTCATTCCCGTTTGTAACGCGTCGTCGTCAACATTGAATCGGCTATTATGTTGTGAAACGCAGGTCTTTTTGATGTCGTTACAAGTTCCGAGCCTGAAAAAAGCGCCCGGTACGAGTTGTAGATATTCGGAAAAGTCTTCTCCTCCCATAACCGGTTCTTTAAGATCGATACAGTTTTTTTCTCCGATGATCTCTTTCGCGACTTTTATAATAATGTCAACCATTTCGTCGTTATTGACGAGTTCGGGTTGTCCAAACTCGTAATCAAAGTTAAATAAAGCTCCCATTGATTTTGTTATTCCCTTGATAGATTCTTCCATCATTTGCGGGATTTTTTTGCGTATTTTTTCATTTAGCGTTCTTACCGTTCCTTTTAACATGACATGATCGCAAATGATATTTGGCGCGCTTCCTCCATTGATGGTTCCTAGAGAGATGACGGCCGGATGAAGCGGATCGATACGCCTTGAGACGATATGATTTAGAGAATTTACGATCATAGATGTTACCAAAATAGCGTCAACTCCCTCATGCGGCCTTGCGCCGTGGGAGGCTTTTCCGAAAATCTCGATATTGAAAACATCCGCTGAAGCCATCATGACGCCGTATTTATAGCCTATTTGTCCCGTTGAAAGATATGGATAAGCATGCAGCCCGAAAATCGCATCTACATTTTTTAATGCTCCGCCCGCAATCATCTGCGTGCTGCCGCCCTCTTTGCTCTCTTCCGAGGGCTGAAAGATAAAACGCACATTTCCCGGAAGTTCTTCTTTAAATTCCGCTAGCGCGATGGCGCAACCAAGGGCGATAGCCGTATGACTATCGTGTCCGCAGGCGTGCATGACTCCGGCGACCCTGGAAGCGTACGGAACTTTCGTATGCTCTTCAATCGGCAGGGCATCCATATCGGCGCGAATGGCGACTCGTTTTTTATTGATTGTCTTGGAGTTTAAATCCGCTATGAGACCGTAGTGCGTGTCAAACTCTTTTACTTCATAGCCGCTAGCTTCCAGTATTCCCTTTACTAGATACTTTGTATGTTCTTCATGTCCGGAGAGTTCGGGATGGGCGTGAAGATCGTGTCTGATCGTCACTACTTTTTCATTGATGCTATCTATTTGTGAGAAAATTTTTTGTTTCAGATCTTTCATGTCAGATCCTTTTTTTTGTTATTATACCATTTTTCATACTTTCAAAACTTGAAATAGCGGCCGTTTTTACGGACAAAGCGGGGCGCAGTAAAATTTGGATACAATTCTCTTATGAGATTACCGAAAATTTTGTTTACTATATCAAAAGAGTTGTCAAAAGAGGGCGCCGCTTTGGTCGTCGTAGGAGGAAGCGTTAGAGACTATTTTTTGAAAATTCCCGTAAAAGATTACGACATAGAGGTATTTGGATTAAAAAATATAGAAACTCTTGAAAGAATACTTTTAAAACATGGCGATATAAAATTAGTCGGTAAGAGTTTCGGGGTTATAAAGTTCATCTATCAAAAAAACGAGTATGATTTCTCTTTTCCAAGAAGAGAGAGAAAGATAGGTAAAGGTCATAGGGGATTTGAAGTAACGACCGACTCTTTTATGGATTTTAAAGAGGCGGCAAGAAGACGGGATTTTACCATAAACGCGATGGGATACGATATAAAAAGCGCTCAAATTTTAGATCCTTTCGATGGGAGAAAAGATCTTAAAAATAAAATACTAAGACATATAGATGACGAAACATTCGTCGAAGATCCTTTGAGAATTTACAGGGGCGTACAATTTTGTGCAAGGTTTTGTTTATCGATGGATTTGAAAACGAAGATTTTGTGTAAAAACATGATAAAGGAGGGCGCTCTTTTGGAATTACCAAAAGAGAGAGTTTTTGAAGAGATAAAAAAGTTGCTTTTAAAATCGCAAAAACCATCTTCGGGTTTTGATCTGTTAAAGGAGCTTGGAGCGCTTTGTCATTTAAATCCCCTAGATGAGCTTGACGGGTCTAAATGGGAATTATTGTTAAAGAGAGTCGATTTTGCGGTAACTCTAAAAAGAGGCGATGATAAAAAAGATCTAATTTTGTTTATGTGCGCGCTTTGTATGGATATGAAATTAAACGAGTGTGAAAGATTTATCAAAAATTTAATCCCCGATAAATCTTATCTCAAAGAGGTGGTGAAGTTTCTCTCTTTGGTTAGAAGCGTTTCGAAAATTTTTGAAAAAGAGAATATAGAACAAGAGATTAGAAAATTATCGACAAAAGTTTGCATAGAAGATCTTGTTTATGTCTGTAAAGTCTATCTTCTTGCGCTTAGAGGTGAAAAATCGGAACTTTGCGATACTCTTTATTCAAAAGCTTTAAAACTAGGCGTTTTAAAAAGCGCGCCGAAGCCTCTCGTTTTGGGTAGAGACTTGGTGAAGCTGGGTTATGAGCCTTCATCAAAGTTTAAGGAGATTTTAGAAAAAGTTTATCAAATGCAACTTGAAGGCAAGATTACCGCCAAAGAGAAGGCTCTTGAGTTCATAAAAGAGAAGGATGTCTTATGAAAAAAAAATTACCGCTTTATCTTTTAATAGCGTTTATCGTAGCGAATATCGTATATATGATTTTAGCTCCGCTTATGATAATGGATAAAATAAAAAAAGATACCGCCGCCATTTCCCAAAATAGAGGCAAATAAGTAAAAAAATATTCTTTTTTGCCGATATGTCTAAGATGCTCATGACAATGTAGTCATGGCGATAAAAATTGAGGAAATTTCGTGCGGATATTACGGATATTGGTAATTTTTACTGTTTTGGGTTTGCTTCTTGGGGGTTGCAGCGGAAAAAAACATCAGCTTTTTCAAAAAAAAGAGACTACTCAAAAAGAAGATAATTTTTTTGTTACGCAAAAAAGATATATCATAAAACCTCATGATCGTTTATCGATAATTTTTTTTGAATATCCCGAGCTAAGCACCAAGAACAAAGATCAATCCGAAAGCGATATCGGAATAGAAGTGGCATCGGACGGTACGGTTATGCTTCCTATCGTAGGCAAAGTTTTAGTGGCCGGACGGACTAAAGAGGATGTAGTCGATCTTTTATATAAAAAATATTCGGATTATCTTGAAAAACCGGCTTTAAGGGTCGAGATATTAAACCAAAAAGTATATGTTTTGGGGGAAGTGAAAAATCCCGGAATCGTGGAAATGATGAAATTTCGTTCTTTGACTCCTTTGAAGGCTATAGTGCAAAGAGGAGGGCTTACGGATTTTGCGCAGAGAAACAGGGTAAAAATCGTAAGAGGCACCAGAGCGCATTATACTGTTTTGGATATAGACCTTACGAATTTAAACAATATAAAAGACAATAATATAAATCTTTTGCCCGACGACATAATCTATGTTCCCCATAACGGCGTTAAAGATTTCAACCTTCCTTTAAGCGGCGCCGATCCTTCTTTAAACTGGATCAATACTATATTTAACTCGTTAACAATGTATCAGGTATGGAAGTAGGGAATAGATTATGAATATCAATGAACACAAATTATATAAAAGAGATCTATTTGACAAAGTCTTAAAACATAAATTCGCCGTTTTTTTTATAACGCTTTTTTTTATAACGCTTACATACCTCTACCTTTTGTTTGCGCAAAAAGTTTATAGAACCGACGCTACTTTGGAAGTTATTTCAAAATCAAGCCTTTTGGATTCCCAGTCGAATGCGAGAGTGAAAGATAGTTTCAAAAGATATATCGTTACGCAAATGGATCTTTTGAAATCCCGTTATCTTGTTTCAAAAGCCATAGATGCACTTGACGCGAATATAGAATATTTTGAAAAAGAGAAATTTGGCGCATTTTCCAAAACCCTTGATGATATACCGTTTTTTGTGAAAGATTTGAAAATAAAAGATAAAAGTTTTTACAATAAAATATTTCATATTAAAGCCTTAGACGATAAAAGATACGCTCTTAGGCTTATTTCAAAAAACTCTTTTTTGTCAAATCTTTTCAAAGAAGATAAAAAAGCGCCGCTTATTTATGAATTTTCAAAGCCGGCGCTTACGAAATATATGGATTTTACGATTGTAAAAAATAAGCTCTCTTCTAAAAAAGATATCTATTTCAAAGTTCAGTCAAAACGAGCTTATATAGATAAAGCGCTAAGCAATTTAAATATAAATACTACAAGTAACGATTCAAGTATGATTCGTGTCGCTTATGACGACAATTCTCCTTTGAGCGCGCAGATGTTCGTTAACGAACTTTTAAAAGAGTACAAAGAGATAATTTCCAAAAACAGGGTTTCTCAGACCAGAGAAGATTTGGAACTGCTTGGCAGAGAGCTTGTAACGGCAAAGAAAAAGCTGGATGATTCGGAAAAAAAACTCCAAAACTATCTTAGACAAAACAGAGTCGCCGGTATAGACGCCCAGACCGACAGGATGATAGATGCGATATACAGATACGATAACGAACTTGAAAGTTTGGATATAGAGTATCAGAATATAAACGAAATTTTAAATATCTATAAAAAGACCGGCGATTACAGAGAAATTTTGACGCAAGTCTCTCAGCTTGACAATACGAATCTTTCTAAATTGGTTGACGCGTTAGCCAAAGATATGCATGAGTATAAAAAACTTCGACAAAAATATAAAATAAAGCATCCAAAAGTCGCGGCGCTTCAAAAAAATATTTTACAAAAAGAGAGCGTTTTAAAGATAAATCTCGAACAGATACACAAAAGCGTTAAAGATAAGAGAAGAAAAATTAGAAATTATCTTGCAAACTATAAAAATAAACTTACAAAAATTCCTCAAAAAGAGATCGGATACGCCAAATTAAAAAGAGAACATGATCTTTTGGAAAAGAGTTATCTTTTGTTATTTGACAAAAAGATGCAAATAACGATATCCAAAAAGATTCGCGGAGAGTACGACTACAAAGTGCTGGATGAAGCTATTTTACCTCATAAGCCTATAAAACCGAAAAAAGGCGTATTGATGGCTCTTGGAGCTATTTTGGGGTTGCTTGCGGGAATAATCTATGCTCTATTGGCGGAATATTTCGCTAAAAAAATCATCGTTCCGGGAGATATAGAGGAGTTGACGAAACTTCCGTATCTTGGAACGATTCCGTATATAGAAAATAAAAAACTATATAACGATCTTTTTGTCTTAAAAGAGCCGAAATCTTTAGCGTCGCAGATGATGTGGGCGCTAAGAGATAAAATCGATTCGTTTAAAGAGCGGAAAAAATCTCGGATCATATCCGTTACATCCATGATAAAAGGAGAGGGTAAAACTACAATATGCGCAAATTTAGCGCTTTGTCTCGGCTTGGGAGACAAAAAAACGGTTATAGTTTCATTCGATTTGAGATTGCCCGAAATTCATAAAAAATTCAATATCGATAA
>JALWKJ010000220.1 GCA_027081495.1 Campylobacterales bacterium
TCATTATGACCAGTAATCTAGGTGTAAAATCAGCGCCGCAGGTCGGTTTTCACAAAGACGAAACGCACAAAGCGGATTCGGCGATAGGGGATTATTTTTCACCCGAGTTTAGAAATAGATTGGACGCTATAGTTCACTTTAAACCGCTTAGTGAAGATGTGATGATAAATATAGTCGATAAGTTTCTCCATGAGCTTGAAGAGCAGTTAAAAGACAAAAAAGTCAAAATCGAAGCTACTCTCAGTGCGAAGAGATATTTTGCGCAAAAAGGTTTTGATGCGCAACTTGGAGCTAGAGTTATGGCTAGAGTTATTCAAGATGAGGTTAAAACTCCATTGACCGACGAAGTGCTTTTTGGAAAACTTCAAAGCGGCGGTAAAGTTAAACTCGATATAAAAGAAGATAAACTGGATATCTCTTACGAATCGCAAAAGTAGGCTTTTGATACCGGAGCTTAGCAGTTTTAATTATATATTTCCCGATCCGGC
Source organism: Campylobacterales bacterium (assembly GCA_027081495.1). GTDB lineage: Bacteria > Campylobacterota > Campylobacteria > Campylobacterales > QNZT01 > QNZT01. Next base: position 489 of record JALWKJ010000220.1, read on the forward strand.
AAAAAGTTCTAGTGAAGGGCTTGTAGCCTGGGGAGGAGATCTCAACCCCGATAGAATATTATCCGCTTATATTCAAGGGATTTTCCCTTGGTACAATGAAAACGATCCAATTCTCTGGTGGTCTCCCGATCCTAGATTGGTTTTATATCCAAAAGATATAAAAATCTCTAAAAGTCTTGCTCGTAGTATGAAAAAATTTGAGATTAAAATCGATACGAATTTTGAGAAAGTCATGAAGAAATGCCGCGAAGTCAGAGTTCAAAAAAATGAAGGAACTTGGATACTTGAAGAGATTATAGAAGCATATACGGTTATTTTTGAAAGAGGTCTCGCTAAATCTTTTGAAGTCTATTTTAAAGACGAATTGGTCGGCGGACTTTACGGTATAGATCTTGGAAAAATATTTTGCGGCGAATCGATGTTTGCGACAAAAAGCGACGCTTCTAAAACCGCGCTTGTGTATTTGGCACGATATTGTCTTGAAAACGGGTATGAGATGATTGATTGTCAAGTTCCTTCAGATCATCTAAAACGGATGGGGGCGGTTGAAATACCAAGAAGCGAATTTTTAAAGTCGTTAAATAAGTATTTAAACTATTCAAGCTAAATTTATAATATTTAAATATAATATATAAAATTAATATTATATTTAAAGTAGGAAAATTGAATAAAATAGCTATCATAGGTCTTGGGTATGTAGGTTTACCGCTTGCGGTCGAGTTTGGTAAAAAACAAGAAACCGTGGGAATAGATATCAATGAACTACGCGTTAAAGAACTTCAAAGAGGTTATGATAGAACTTTGGAGATTGATAAAGAGGGGTTAAAAAAAGCCCATAAACTTAGATATACTACAAAGTTTGATGATATTAAAGATTGTAATATCTACATTGTAACCGTTCCAACTCCTATAAATGAAGCAAACCGTCCGGATCTTACTCCTATAAAAAAATCAACCGAAAGTATCTCTAAAATTCTCAAAAGAGGCGATATCGTTATTTATGAAAGTACGGTATATCCAGGTGTGACGGAAGAGATATGCGTACCCATTCTTGAAGAAGGTTCAAGACTGAAGTTTAATGAAGATTTTTTCTGCGGATATTCGCCCGAGAGGGTCAATCCAGGAGACAAAGAACGACCTTTAACTAAGATAGTCAAGATAACAAGCGGCAGTACTCCGGAGATTGCAAAAAGAGTTGATTTGCTATATAAAAGTATCATTACCGCAGGAACGCATTTAGCGCCGAGTATTAAAGTGGCGGAAGCCGCAAAAGTCATAGAAAATACGCAAAGAGATGTCAATATAGCGCTTATGAATGAACTTGCAATGATTTTTGATGCGGTAGGAATTGATACAAAAGCCGTACTTGAAGCGGCCGGTACTAAGTGGAACTTTATAAAAATGACGCCCGGGCTTGTAGGAGGACACTGTATAGGCGTAGATCCTTACTATTTGGTGCACAAAGCGGAGGAACTCGGTTATAAACCAGATATTATTCTCGCTTCAAGAAAGATAAATAACTCTATGGGAAAATTCATAGCCGATAAAACTATTAAGTTGATGATCGAGTTTGATAAGAAAATTAAAGGTTCAAATATTTTGATACTCGGTCTTACTTTTAAAGAAAACTGTCCCGATATGCGTAATACGAAAGTTGTAGATATTATAGAGGAGTTGAAAGATTTTGGATGTGAGGTAGATGTCTATGATCCATGGGTAGATCCTAAAGAGCCTAAAAAATATTATAAACATGGAGTATTGGATTATAATCCTTTTGAATCCGATAAAAAATATGAAGCTATCGTTGTCGCGGTAGCACACAGAGAGTTTGTAAAACTCTCAA
>JALWKJ010000221.1 GCA_027081495.1 Campylobacterales bacterium
GGATAATAGACTATACCAAGACCGTTTCTTTTGCCCTCTTTATAGTTCCACTGAGCTTTTAGTTTGCCGTTTTCGTACTCTTTGGTTATACCGTTTAAAAGATCGTTTTTATATTCCGATTCCAGAACAAGCCGACCGTTTTTGTCGTATCTTTTCGTTATGCCTTCTTGTTTTGAGTCAACGAAGGTAATCTCCTCTCTTTTGATTCTGTTTTTATCGTAGATAATGCTGACGCCGTTTAAAAGGTCGTTTTTATAGCTCCATTTCGCTTTTAATTTTCCATCTTTATAATACTCTTTGGTTACACCGTCTTTTTTGCCGTTTTTATATGTTATTTCAAATTTTACATTTTCGTTGTCATAAAACTCTTTTGAAGTAGATGCCAAAAGAGCGGAAGTTGTTAAAAGTGTGGCGAGAAACCCCAAGCATACTTTTTTTTGCACGAATATCCTTTGTTAATAGTTTATTTTACATAAATAATTTAATTAAATTATTATATCATGAAGCTTATTGTAATGCAATACAAAGGAGATACAAATTGTATAAAAGTCTATTTACACTTATTTTAACGATTTTGTTTGTCGGTTGCGCAAATTCCGCTGCGCCTTTAGAAGATATACAAAGAGCTAAAATGGCGTTGCTAGATGCTCAAAACGCCAAAGAGAACAAAATTGCGGGAGACTATTTTAAAAAAGCGCAAAACGAACTCTCTTTAGCTTTGGAGAAAATGAAAGAAAAATCGTACGACGAAGCGAAATTTTTAGCGCAAAAAGCGACTGCCGATGCAAGAGTCGCAAAAATCAAAGCGACAAACTTTGAACTTAAAAAAGAGATCGATAAACTTGATTTAGAATTAAAAAGAGTAACAAAAGATTTTGTTACTATAGATGAAGCGAAAGGAGAATAGAGCATGAATAAAATCATATATGCGGCTATGGCGCTTTTTATTATCGTAGGTTGTAGTTCCAAACCGATTGTGACGCCGGCTCTTAAAAATGCTCAAAACGCTTATGAGAGTATCAGAAACGATCCATCCATATCCCAAAGCGCGCCTTTGGCTCTGTTTCAGGCGGAAAAAATTTATGATCTAAGCCTTAAAGTAAAAGATAAAAAAGAGGCCGATCATGCGGCTTATTTACTCGATCGCGAAGTAGAAGTAGCAAAACAGAGCGCAAGAAAACAGCATTTGAAAAATCAGATCGAAAAATTAAAATCAGCAAAACAAAAAGCTCTTTTAGATCAAAAAGAGACGCAGCTATTGCTTTTGAAAAAAGAGATGAAACAGGCGAAAGAGAAGTTAAAAGAGCTTCAGGAATTAAATGCCAAACAGACCAATAGAGGGCTTGTATTGACTCTTGGGGATGTGCTTTTTGAAAGCTCTAAAGCCAATCTTTTACCGGGCTCAAAAAGAGCGATAGATAAACTGGTGGAGTTTTTAAACGACAACCCGCAAAGGAAGGTGCTTATCGAGGGGCATACCGATAATGTAGGAAGCGCTACATACAACATAGATCTCTCGCTAAGAAGGGCTCAATCGGTAAAAGACGCGCTTGTTGCGCAGGGAATTGACGAAAATAGAGTTACGGCTTTAGGATATGGCGAAATGTATCCCGTCGCACCTAATAGCGATGCGGCGGGAAGACAGAGAAACAGGCGGGTCGAGATCGTTATACTCGAAAAAGGAGTCGATCCCGAAAATATGCACAGATAGGCGTTTAATCCCCAAGGGATCTGACGCATCTGTATTTTTTAACGGAGCTTTTTGATATTCCCGCCGCATCTTGCCCTGTAGCGAAGTTTACTCCCCAAGCTTTTGACGAATCGTCATTGCGCGTGGTAGATGAAAAGTATGTATCGGCGGCAACCGTGTCGAAGATATCGTAAAAAGCGTTTCCGCTGCTTTTTGATCTATCGACGATCGTTAAAAGTTCATTTATATTTGGAAGTCGCCAGTCGCTTTTTCCGTTGGCGGAGAGATTGTTACAACCTTCTATCGCCTCCTGCCAAGTTCCCGATGCCGGCGTCAGTATGATCGGAAAACCGAAATTATTCGTAGGATCAAGCCATTGGAGTTTAGTTTTAGAATCCGTTATAACATTTCCGCTTACGAATATACCCGGTCTGGTAAATCTCGGCTGAAATGGAAATATAGGAGAAAGCACGAAATCTTTTCTTACGCATGTAACATATCGTAAGGTAGTATCTAAAGTTACGGAGTCGTTACCTAATTTGAAACTAAATATAAAGTGTTTATTTGCCGCACGCTTATACGGGGTTTGCGACCAATAATATTTGTCCGTTTTGATATTGTTAAAAGAGCCGAAGTAGTTATTTTCTCCACGGTTAGCTATGGAAATTAACTCATCTATACTCGGAAGTCTCCAGTCCGTTTTACCGTTATAACTTAAGCCGTTACAGTAGTTTGCCGCATCCTGGTAATTTTTTGTCGTTATAAAAGCGTCGTTTTTCCAGTGTACTTTTGTTTTGTTCTCTATAAGCACTCGCCCGTCGATAAAAATCGGCCAATTGTTGATGTAAAGACCGGTGGCGGTAAAACTTCTGTTTTGCCCATACTGATAATCACCGTCATCGCCCGTAAGATATTTAAGAGTTTGACCCGTTTTTAAAACAAGACTTCCTCCTTGTAAATCGTTGATAGAGATTGTAATCTCTTTTGTCGTCGTCGAGGTTAAATCACTTGCTCCTACCGTAAGAGCGTAGCTGTTTTTAGTTTCATAATCCGGCGCCGTTTTGAAGGTTACGACTCCGGTTGTGGAGTTGATATCGAAAGCATCGCCGTCGGCGCCTCCTTCTATAGAATAAACTATCGTATCTCCGTCGCTATCCGTAGCGTCAACATCGATTGCGCTTTTTTGATTTTCATCCACGCTTGCCGTTGACGGCGTTGTAATCACAGGCGCGGATCCTTCCGCTACATCCGTTATAGTTACGGTGATGTTTTGTGTGGTGTCGGCTACGCCGTCGCTTGCGTGAGCCGTAAATGTATATGAATTTTTAGTCTCAAAATCCGGAGCGGTTTTAAAAACGACTACTCCCGTAGCTGGATTGATAGTAAAACTCGCGGCATCCGTTCCGCTTATGGAATATGTTATCGTATCTCCGTCACTATCGTTTGCGTCGATATCGATGGCGTTTAGTTGATTTTCCTGAACGCTTACGGCTGCCGCGCTAGTAATATTTGGCGCATGATTTGGCGGAATCGTTACGGTAATGGTGATATTTTGAGATATGCTATCTCCTTGGGTCTGGGCGGTAACTGTGATATGATAAACTCCGGCAACGGCTCCTACTTTGAAGCTGACAACGCCGTTATCGGCGTCTATCGAAAACTTATCCGCATCAAGACCGGATAGAGTGTAAGTAATCGTATCTCCGGCGGGATTTACCGCATCTACATCTATGGCTCTGGATTCTCCTATGGTTACACTGCTGCTTGCAGGCGAGGTAAAAGAAAAAGCGCCCGTTGTGCCTACGGGCGAGGACGAACTCCCTCCGCCGCACCCGGCGAGTGTTGATCCGACCGCTAAAATAAATGCCAAAATAATACTGTTTTTAGTATGCCTCATGATTGTCTCCTTTAAGGTTTTTATACCCAAATCTTAACAGTAAATAATTGCATTTATATTGCATTTATTTTTTATTGAATATTTAGAAAGTAAATAATTATTTAGTTAAATAATTTAATAAAATATTTTAAATTTTAAGATATATCAGAAGTGGAAATTTTTAAAAAAGGATTTTTTATTCATTCGGTACAAAATCGTACCGAATGAAAATAGCCGTTATTCACCGAGAGTTCTTACGCATCTATAGTATCTTACGCTTGTTTTTTTTATAGTAGGAACATCGGTGCCTAATATAAAATTAGCGCCCCATACTTTTGTAGTATAGTCATTATTTGTCGTAGATGAAAAGTATGTGTTTGCGGCTTTATCTTTAAATATGTCGTAAAAAGCGTCTTGAGCTTTTTTTGAACGATCGACAATAGTTAAAAGTTCATTAATATTTGGCAGTCTCCAATCATCATGTCCGTCAGCGACAAGATCGTTACAACCTTGCAGCGCTTGAGTCCAATTGCCGTCTGTCGCCGTGGAGTTTTGAGGATCGTACCATTGAAGTTTTGTTTTTGTATCCGTCACGATGTCGTCGTATCTTGTAAACCTTTTTTCAAGCGGACTTGTTTGGGCGATACTCTCGTCTCTAACGCAGGCTACATATTTTGTTTTGTCGTTTGATGTGAAAGCGTCTTCTCCAATATCAAAACCGAATGTATAATGATAGTTCGTTTTTCTGTTATATGAGGTTTGCGACCAGTAGTAATTGTCGGGTTTGATGATATTAAAAGGACCGAAATAGTTCGATGTTCCTCTATTTGCGAGATCTGTTAATTCTTCTATCGTAGGAAGTCTCCAGTCGCTATATCCTCCATGACTAATGGCATTACAATATTTTACGCCGTCGATATAGTTTGATGCGGTGAGAAAGCCGTTGTTTTTCCAAGTGATTTTTGTTTTATCTTCAGTAATAGTTTTATTTTTGTTTATGCTAAAGCTTCTGTATTGTCCCGCTTTATAATCTCCGTCGTCTCCGTCGGCATATTTTTTCGTTTGTCCGGTTTTGAATACGAAACTTTTTCCGTCAAGATCATTGATCGATATCGTGATATTCTTTGTCGTCAATCCTTGAGAGTTTGTCGCGCCGACCGTAAGAGAGTAGCTTTTTTTTGTTTCGTAATCGGGCGCCGTTTTAAAAGTCACTACTCCGGTTGACGGATCTATATCGAAACTCGCGGCATCGCCTCCCGCTTCTATGGAGTAGGTAATGGTTTCGTTGTTGACATCTACGGCGTCTATATCCACCGCATATTTTTGATTTTCATCAACGGCGATACTCGACATAGTCGTAATAACCGGTTTTGTCGTATCCGTAACATTTTGTATCTCGATAGTGATATCTTTAGCGGTCGTATCTACGCCGTCGCTCGCGCTAACTTGAATGTAATATTTATCTTTTCTCTCAAAAACCGGCGGGGTTTTAAAAACTACTATACCGCTTTTTGAATCGACAAGAAAACTATCCGCGTCCGATCCTCCCGTAATGGAGTAAGTTATGGGATCGTTATCTCTATCCGTCGCTTTTATATCGATCGCGTCGTATTGGTTTTCGTTTACTTTCACGGTATCGGCGTTTTTGATTACGGGCGCATGGTTTTGGGGAATAGCCACCGTTAAGGTCAGATTTTGAGATATACTTTTTTTACCGGCTTTTGCCGTTACTTTTAACTTATAAACTCCGGGAGAAGCTTCCGTTTTAAAAGATATTATTCCCGTTGCGGAGTCTATCGTGAATTTATCGGCGTCTGTACCCGATATCGTATAAGTTATGCCGTTGTTGTCGGGATCGACCGCATCTACATCTATCGCCGTAAATTCTCCAATGCCTACCGTCGCGCTTGAGGGCGAAGTAAAGGAGAAAATCTCGATATCGGAACTGCTTCCTCCTCCACATCCGATAAAAGCCGTACCGGCCGATAAAATAAGCGTCAATAAAATACTGTTTTTTCTATTTTTCATGTTTACCTCCAAAGTTTGAAATTTTAACATTATAAGATTAATAATAGATAACCGCGTGTTTATTGTACTTTATAATATAAAATATATAGAAAAAATAGAGATATTTATCAAATAATTTAAATTATTTTTTTACTTTTTAAGAGATGGGACAATTTGTCCCAAAGAGTTTTAAACTATAAGAGATTCTTTTTCGTCTCTTTTCACGGAGTATGAATCGAAAAATCTATTCCATTGCTCCGCCGATTTCGGTTTTGAGAAGTAGTATCCTTGTAGATATTTGACGCCCAGCGTTTTAAGAAACATCGAGTTTTCTAATGTTTCAACGCCTTCCGCGATGACTTCTATATTGAAATTATTGGCAAGAGAGGTTATGGTCGAGCAAATATTCGCGTTATTTTTATCCTCGGGTATATCGGCGACGAAAGAACGGTCGATTTTTAAATAATTTATCGGATAATCTTTCAAGTAACCGATTGACGAATATCCCGTTCCAAAATCGTCTATGCTCACTTTGACTCCAAGCTCTTTAAACTTGTTTAGAGCTTTTAGTACCAACTCTTTGTTTTCGATAATGACATTTTCCGTTATTTCCAAAATCAGATTTGAAGGCGATAGTAACGATTCTTCCAAAATAGCGCTTACTTTTTCAACCATATCGCTTTGTAGAAAATGAACGGGAGATATATTTACCGAGATATAAAACTTTTCATTGTATGTCATATTCCACTCTTTTACCTGAGTGCAGGCGGCCTTTAGCAAGGAGTATGTGTAATCGGCGATCAAGCCGCGATCTTCGGCTATGGAAATAAATAGTTCGGGAGAGATAAATCCAAGCTCTTTATGATGCCATCTCGATAAAACCTCAAAGCCTTTTATTCTTCCGCCGTCGGCGCAAACGATCGGCTGATATGCGAGAGTTATGTCCGAATTTTTTATCGCGATTCTTAATTCCTGTTCGACTTTGTATCTGTATTTCGTCTCTTTAACGATATTTCCGACATAGATGGCGTAACGGTTTCTTCCGGTCTCCTTTGCATGATACATCGCGGTATCCGCATATTGCATAAGTTCTTGGGCGTTTTTCGCATCTCTTGGATATAGAGCTATTCCTATACTAGAGCCTATACTTATCTGGTTATTGTCGATAATAAAGACTTTATTTACGGCTTCAATGATATTTAGAGCTTTTTCTACGGTTTTTTGCTCACAAATTTCCGCCGTATAGCTTCCTTGAGTAATGACGGCAAATTCGTCCCCGCCGAGTCTCGCGAAGAAATCGTTTTCTCCCAACAACTGCTGTATCCTTTTTGTTACTCTTGATAACAGCTCGTCTCCTATTCCGTGACCGAGAGAATCGTTAACGATTTTAAAACGATCCAAATCTATATACATAAGAGCAAGACTTTTGTTCTCTTTTAACTCTTCTATGGCTTTTAGAAGCTTTTTTTGAAAGAAGTTTCTGTTGGCTATTTTTGTAAGTGAATCGAAATGGGCAAGATTGTAAATGCTTTCTTGAGTTTTTCGTTTATCGCTTATGTCCGAGAAAATCGCTATATAGTGACTTACTTTTCCTTCCGAGTCTTTTATGGTCGATATATGCAGCATCTCATCGAAAAGTTCGCCGTTTTTTCTTCTGTTTGTTATTTCACCTTCCCAGTAGCCGTTTTTTGTGATACTTTCCCACATCTGTTGATAAAACTTCTTATCCTGTTTTCCGGATTTAAGTAAAGATATGTGTTTTCCTATGGCTTCTTCTTTGGTATATCCCGTTATGTTCGTAAAAGTTTTATTCACATTGACGATAACGCTGTTCGTATCGCAGATAGTTATGCCTTCGGTAGCGTTTTCAAAAACCGATGAGGTAAGACTAAGCTTTTGCGTCTGTTCTTTTATATTTTTTTCAAATTTCTCATTGATCTTTTGCAACTCTTTTTTTTGATTGATGGATACGAAGATATAGTATCCTATCAAAAACAAAATATTTATGGATATAAATACCAATATCTGTTTTTGCATCTGTTTGTTTGACGCGAGAGCTTTATCGATCGGGGTGATGATTTCAATGGCTCCTCTTACATCTCCCAGTTTCCAATCTCTTTTTGGAGTATCTGGTCTTGAGTTATGACAATTTACGCAGCCTTGGCTAGACAAAAAATCGGGTACGGCGTATCTAACGACCTCTTTTCCGTTGAAATGCTCTTTTTTTATATACGGCTTGCTTGAATCTTTTTCGAAAAAAGCCAGAGACTCTTTTTCAAATTGATCAAGAACTCTATCTTTTCTGTTTGGAAAAGGATAGTTGCTATACATCCTCACTTCGGTATCCGTACCGTTTGTAAAGAGTCTGCCTAGATCATGAATAGAAGTTGCCGGAAGCGGAATCGTGTCGCTTTTTTCATCATGATCGTAATTTATTTTCAAGTTTGTATTCGCTTTTACTTTAGAGAGAACTTTTTTTGTGTAATAAGATCTAAATATCCGCATATGCGTAACTAGATCGTCGCTGTTTTTTGCGGTAGTCTTGAGAGTATTTTCGAGCGTAACTTTCGGCAGATAGTAAAAAAGTCCCGCAAGAATAATTAAGGAGATAATCGAAACCGGTAACAATATATTATTTTTAAACGATTTTATTATCTTATTCAATGTCTATTTCCCGTGTTTAACTTCTATATCGACATATTCGGGTTTAACTTGATTGAAAAGAATTAAAAGTTTTTTGCGGTTTCTACGGCTTTTTGAGCATCGATTTTTCCATATGCCCGTTTTATATTAAAGCCGTTTTTATCGTAATCGACATAATCGTTTTCTACCTTTTCGGCAGTAGAAATAAGAATTTCTCTGATTTGATCGGGAGTGAGATTCGGATTTACGCCAAGCATCAGCGCCGCGACTCCCGCGGCGAGAGGACATGCAAAACTTGTACCGTTTACAAAGGCATGATCTGAGTCTATATAAATAGTATAACCGCTTGGAAATGTATATGTATCGTAATATACGCCTTTTTCACCCGTGTCGTCAAGTCCTAACATCCCCATGTATTCACCGCCGGGAGCCAAAATATCGATATTTTTTCCATAGTTTGAATAACTTGCCAATTTATTGAGCTCGTTAGTAGCTCCTACTCCTATGACGCTTGGAAGTTCGGATTCATCTGTTACATATGGAGTATCGAGATCCGTAGAATCGTTTCCGCTTGCAAAAAAGATTGTGATATTCTGATCTTTTAGATAGGCGAACTCATTTGCGACCGCCTCGGAGACATTTTCCGTTCCCCAGCTGTTACTGATGATTTTCGCTCCGTTTTTTCTAGCATATTCAAACGCTCTTATCGTAGCGGCGTCGTCAACATACTCTTGCGCTATAAGCAGCAGGTTTGCATCGGGAGCGACTCCGGTTATGCCAAGATTGTTTGAAGGCGCGGCTATAAATCCCGCGCAAGCGGTTCCATGTGAGGGCTCATAACCGTCGTTTAGCACATAGGCGTCTTGGGAGTCGGCATTGTAAACTTTTAAAACATTTGCCGCGAGATCTTTGTGAGAGGGTTCAAAATTACTGTCTATAACGGCGATTGTTACGCCTTTTGCCTTAGTCGTTTTCCAAACATCGTTTATATGAATACTCGCGTTTTTATTGATATTGGCGTTTTGAGTGAATTTATTGTTCGTGTAAGAGAGATACCATTGATATTTAAAGTACGGTTCTTTTGCCGGATTGTCTTGGAGTCTGATATCGTTCGTATCGTTGTTCGGGGCTGATTGTGTCGAACTGCCGCCGCATCCGAAAAAGGAGATCGACGCGAGCATAGTATAGATAAAAACTCTTTTTTTCATCGTTGTATCCTTTTTTTTATAAAGTTTGGATGCGCAAATTTTATAGACTTTTCTTTGTAAAGTTTGTTTGATAGATTAAAAAGATCCGTATCTTTGGGAAGTTTGAGTAAAAAGATGGTCTTAGAGAGTTTTTCAACCGACAAAATATCGTAATTTTGTAGAACTTTCTCACACTCTTTTATATTGTCGCAACCGATAATAACCTCGTGTTTTACGCCGAGTTTCTGTCCGTTTTGATTTTCGTAGTAAGTGATGTTTTGATCTCCAAGCGCCCTAGTTTGTGGAATCTTTTTTACCGTTACTTTTTTACCGAAAGAGTAATAGTAACTATCTTGAGCCATAAGCGATCCGACAAATATAAAAAAAGATAAAACAATCCTCATAAACACTCCTTAAATCAAATAATGCCAATAATACCAAAAAATTGTGAACTAAACATTAATCCCAAATCCGTAAATAGCAAAAACACACCAATCCAAAAATGCAAGCAAGAGATAATTTCAGAAACTTATACCTCATAAAAAGAGAATCACTATAC
>JALWKJ010000222.1 GCA_027081495.1 Campylobacterales bacterium
AAAAGCTAAAGTGTCCATCAGAAATGTCAGAAAAGATGCCAACAATAAAGTAAAACATCTTGAAAAAGAGAAAGAGATTACGGAAGATGAAGCCAAAAGAGCTCATGACGAGATTCAAAAACATACTGATAGCGCCATCAAAAAAGTCGATGATATGGTAAAAGAGAAAGAAGCGGAGCTTTTGAAAGTTTGATTTTATGATAGATTTGGAAGATATTTATAGAAAATCAGGAGCTTATTTAAAGGGGCATTTTCTCTTAAGTAGTAAAAAACACTCAAGATATTATCTTCAAAGCGCAAAAGTGCTTGAAGATCCGAGAGTCGCTTCGATGCTTGCCGACGAGTTGGCAAAGAGTATTAAAAAAAACGGTATTAAAGTAGATATCGTATGTTCTCCCGCTCTTGGCGGTATTATTGCCGGGTATGAGCTTGCAAGGTCTCTTGGAGTAAAATTTATTTTTACTGAAAGAGTAGGCGGCAAGATGACTCTTCGCCGCGGGTTTGAAGTACAAAAACAACAAAGCGTTCTTATATGTGAAGATATAATCACGACGGGGGGATCCGCGCTTGAAGCCGCAGAAGTTATAAAAGAGCAAGGCGGAAAAATAGAGGCGTTTGCAGCACTCGCAAACAGGGGAATTTGTAAAAGAGAAGGGACTTCAAAAAAACCCAAGAAAGAGTGTAAACTACCGCAAGACATACCTTTTTTCGCACTCGGTGACTTTGATTTTGAGATTTACGATCCTAACGAGTGTCCGATGTGCAAAGATGGTAGCAGCGCATATAAACCCGGAAGCAGAAACAACTAAAATTTTATCCAGCTGATTTTATTATTTTTTAAAGGAATTTTATGAATATATCCGTAATCGGTACAGGTTATGTAGGGCTTGTGACGGGGACTTGTTTTGCAGAAATGGGAAATAGCGTCGTATGCGTCGATATCGATGAAAAGAAAGTAAACGATCTTAAAAGCGGTATCGTCCCCATTTACGAACCCGGTCTTGAAAAGATGGTTTTGGAAAATCATCAAAGAGGCACGCTCGATTTTACTACGGATATAAAAATTGCGCTTGATAAAAGCGATATATGCTTTATAGCGGTTGGAACTCCGATGGGAGAAGACGGCAGCGCGGATTTAAAATATGTTCTCGAGGTCGCAAAAAACATAGGTGAAAACATGTCCCACCATATGTATGTCATAGATAAATCAACCGTGCCGGTAGGAACCGCCGATAAGGTTAAAGAGACTATTCAAAAAGTTTTAAATCAAAGAGAAAGCGATCTTACTTTTGATGTCATAAGCAATCCGGAGTTTTTAAAAGAGGGAGCGGCGATTGCAGATTTTATGAAGCCCGATAGAGTAGTTATAGGCGCGGATAATGAAAAAGCTTTTGAAATAATGAGAGAACTTTATGAGCCGTTTACCGTAAATAGAGAGAGATTTATCTCTATGGATATAAGATCTGCGGAGATGACAAAATATGCGGCAAACGCCATGCTTGCTACCAAGATATCTTTTATGAACGAGATTGCCAATATTTGCGAGAGGGTCGGGGCGGATATAAATAAAATTCGTCACGGTATCGGAAGCGATAGCAGAATAGGGTATAGTTTTATATATCCCGGATGCGGATACGGGGGAAGCTGTTTCCCTAAAGATGTGCAAGCTCTTGCCAAAACGGCAAAAGATTTTGGATACGCTCCAAGAATTTTAGATGCGGTCGAGTCGGTAAATTATGATCAAAAAAAGGTTGTAAGCGCCAAAGTCGTCAATCGTTTCGGTGAAGATTTAAACGGTAAGAGTTTTGCTATATGGGGTCTTGCTTTTAAACCTGGTACCGACGACATGAGAGAAGCGAGTTCCATAACCATCATAAATGAACTTACAAAAAGAGGAGCTAAGATCAAGGCTTATGATCCAAAAGCTCAAAAAGAGGCAGAAGAACACTATCTTAAAGATAATGAAAATGTAGAGTATGTTCAAAGCAAATATGATGCGTTAAACGGTTCGGACGCGATGATTTTAGTTACGGAATGGAAAGAGTTTAGAAGTCCGGATTTTGAAGAGATGAAAAAGAGACTTAAAAATCTAGTTATATTTGACGGTAGAAATCAGTACAACAGAAAAAGACTTAACGAGTATGGATTCGAGTATTTTGAGATAGGTGTCGGATAGTTGAAAATACTCGTCAGCGGAGCCGCCGGGTTCATCGGTCATAATTTAACGAAAAAACTTTTAAAAAGAGGGGATACGGTAGTTGGCCTTGATAATATAAACGACTATTACGAT
>JALWKJ010000223.1:0-305 GCA_027081495.1 Campylobacterales bacterium
TAAAAAAGCGCTATTTTGTAGTCTTTTTACCCTCTTTTAGCCATCCGTACATCATGCCGCCTTTTAGTTCCTTGACATGTTTGTAGCCCGCTTGTTTGGATAAAAAGTTTCCTACGGTTTTTGTTCTATGCGCGGTTCTGCATACGAGTATAAAGGGTTGGTTTTTATCTTTTACCACTTTTGAAAGCTTTGCCAAAAAGTCTTGGATATTATAGTTTCCTCTATCGTCAAAAAAGGTGATTTTATAAGCTCCCGGAATGACTCCCGTCTCTTTCCATTCTCCCGGAGTTCTGATATCGATAACA
>JALWKJ010000223.1:315-2269 GCA_027081495.1 Campylobacterales bacterium
ATTTGTAAAGCGATCATAGCGATAATAATCTTTTTAAACATCTGTTAATCCTTTTTTATTTTATAGTTATTTTCGATTCTTCTTTGCAGGGTTGTTTTTTATTGCAAGGAATTTTCGTTGCGTTTAACTCTTGGGAGTTTACGGAACTATTGTTTTCTTTTGCGACCGTTTTTAAAATAGAAAGAAAGACATCCGGTCTAAAACCGCCGACTTTTTTAGGAATGACCTCTTTTTGAGTTTTTGGATCTATAAAAAAGATTGTCGGCGAATCTATAGATGAAAATCTTTGAGGATAGCGATCTTTTTCGATATCTTTTATGACCACATAAAAGTGTTTGTTTAGATAATCCAGTACTTTTGTTCTCTCAAACACTATATCTTTCATATAATCGCACACCGGACACCCTTTGTAGCTCATCATGACCATTACGAATTTGTTATCGTTTTTTGCTTTATGAAGGGCGTTTTTATATGAATAAACGGTTTGTAATTCGTTTGCGACGAGATAAACAGTAAAAATTGTCAGAAATAGAAATGTTTTTTTCATAAAAAATCTGCCTTTTTACATGTTGTTATAACGATTATAACACACAATCGTGTAATTTTCGTGAAAATAAAGAATTAAACTAATTGATAAAAAATATTTATTATTTAAATATATTATTTATCATACCGCTTTTTCTTTTTTGTTGCCAGTTTCAGCACGCTATATCCTAAAATTCCCGAAAAGAGTGAACCAAGCAGTATCGCCAGTTTGTCGGCATAGTTAAACAAATCCGTGTCGTTGTAAGCTAAGGTATCTACAAAAAGACTCATCGTAAAACCTATACCCGTAAGCACGGCGACGCCGTAAAGTTGCATATATGTGCTATCTTTCGGTAAAGAAGCCATTTTCATTTTGATTGCAAGATAGCTAAAGCCGAAAACTCCGACTTGCTTACCTATAAAAAGCCCAAGCATAATGCCAAGAGGCACGCTGCCTGTTATCTCATCGACGGAGATACCTCTTAAATCGACGCCGGCGTTTACAAAAGCAAAAAGCGGTAAAATCAAAAGAACTACCCAGTAGTGAAGGTCATGTTCCATCTGTTTTGACATAGAAAAAGTTTCTCCTTTTTCGTCTTTTGATTTCAAAGGTATAAAAAACGCCAAAGCTACTCCCGCAAGAGTGGCATGGACTCCGGATTTTAAAACGCTTACCCATAAAATAATACCGATGATGATATATGGAGCTTTTGTGCTTATTTTCAATCTATTTATCATAAAAAGCACGACAAGAGCCATTGCCGCGATCGTGATCGATAGGGTGGAGAGTTCGTTTGTATAAAAGAGTGCTATGATTATGATAGCTCCAAGATCGTCTATGATCGCTAGCGCCATCAAGAAAATTTTCAACGATGCGGGAACTCTTTTTCCAAGTAGAGATAAAATTCCTAGCGCAAAAGCTATGTCGGTAGCGGTAGGGACGGCCCATCCGTTTATGGCAAATTCATCGCCGTAATTAAATAGTACAAACACCAAAGCGGGAATCGCCATACCTCCGATTGCCGCGATTGACGGTAACGCTACCTGGGATAATGAGGATAAGTGACCCTCCATAACTTCTCGTTTTACTTCAAGACCGATCAGGAAGAAAAATATAGCCATCAATCCGTCGTTTACCCAAAGCAAAAAAGGCTTGGCTATTTGAAAATCCCCAAAACGAATCTCTACATGGGTATGCAAAAAACCGGTATAGTAACTTGACAGCTCACTATTTTGTAAAGCTAGAGCGAAAATAGTAGTCAAAATCAGCAAAATACCAGGTGTCGATTCGTGTTTTATAAGAGTCTTTAGCAAAATGTATCCTTCTTTACAATTATAAGTATAAGTTTACACAAACATGGTTAATGGATTATCACCGATCTAATTTGTGATAAGTGCGTTTTTTGATATTAAAAATTTAGTTATCTTA
>JALWKJ010000224.1:0-422 GCA_027081495.1 Campylobacterales bacterium
GTATAGAATAGATATTAATATAGTAATAAAGTATTTTAAATTAATAGGGAAAAAAATGAGATTATTTCTTGTACTGCTTTTGTTATCTATAAATCTTTATTCCGACGCGGTTGAAAAAACTTGGAATCTAGTCGCAAAAAACGACGCTTCTTTTAATAATATAGACGATCTTCCTCTCGCAAAGACATATCCTGTCGATAAGCCTGTTGAGAAAAAAAATATTGTCGAAAAAAAAGCGCCTCAAATAGATATCGAAAAAAGTATTGAAGAACTTAAAAAGAGTATTCGTACGGTGAAGAAAAAAGAGCAAGTAGAAAAAACGGTTCAAACGCCTACGCCCGTAAAAGAGAAAAACGATTTTGGATTTTATATAAAATTTTTACAAGATAATCCCCGTTTAGCTTTTGCGCTTTTGGGTTCGA
>JALWKJ010000224.1:432-2248 GCA_027081495.1 Campylobacterales bacterium
TCGGTTATGATACTGAAAATGAGAAATTTTTAAAAATATTTTCGGATTTTTTAAACCTTAAAGGTAAAGTTCATGAACAATATATCATTCGTAAACAAAATATTCTTTTTAACAACGATTTTTCTCAATATCAAAAGGCAAAAGCGTTGCTAGAGCTTGAAAAAGAGTATAACGATCTGGAATTTTTTCAGATATCAAAACTTTTAAGTACCGATTTTTCACAATTGGTCAAAGCCGGCGAAGTGCTAACTTCAAAACCCGAACTTAAAAATATAGTAAGCGAATATATAGAAAAAAGTATAGAAAATAGAGACTATACAAAAGAACAAAAGCGCATTTTAAGAGAAAATATAAGAAATTATTATCATACCCCTAACCATATATGGGAATATGAAAAATCTCTTGAAACAAGAGATAAAAAAGAACAGGCTTCTTATCTATTGCAGTAGTCTCAATTGAATAGTAAATACCAAACCATCTTTTTTTGATATCTCGATCGTTCCATCCATTTCCCGGACAGTTAGAAAGACGAGCTTCATGCCCAACGCAGCGCTATCGGTGATTTTGTCGATATCCGCATCTCTATTACCGTATTCATGATATATTAGAGTATAGTGCTCTTTCTGTTTTGTTAAAGTGATATTTACCTGGTTATTTGTGCTGTTTTGCGAAAATGCGTATTTGATGGAGTTTGTGAAGAGTTCATTTAGGATGATCCCCAATCGCAACATGGTGTCAAGCGAGAATGAAATATTATCTGCATTTAGATTTACCTGTATTTCTTTGTCATATGTCGCACCGATCAAGTTTATCAGTCTCAAGACATATTTTTTAAAATCAATTTTGTCGAAATGTTTACTTTTATATAGCGCTTCGTGTATCATAGCGATGGATTCTATGCGCAACTTATTCTCTTTCAGTACTTCATACGAATCTTTAGTGATCCCTTTTTTGATATTTCTCATCTGAAGCCCCAAGATAGAAGCGATAATATTGAGATTGTTTTTTACGCGATGATGCACTTCCTGCAGTAGTATCTTATTGTGCTGATTCGCTTTTTCCAACTGTCGATAAGTCTCTTCGACACCAAGATGATAAAAAATACCGATAAACAGTATCACCAGTGTTGCCATAAAAATCGCCACTATATCTGATGCTTTATATGAAAAACCGTGACCGTCGTACATATAATAGTATCCATAAAGATAGATACCGGTTACAATCGTTTCGTGGATAAAAAAATATATCAGCGATCTTCTGAGCGTATAAAGCAAAAAGTAAGACAAAGGAATGATAATATGAAAAATAGACATCTGAAAATTATTTGAAATCAATAAGACATAAGTCAACAAAGTGGCGATAATGACAATGGAGTTTAAGGCAACATCGATATTTTTAACATATCGATTATACAAAAGACTTCCCAGAGTGAGAATAATAAAAAGAAACTCGATAAATGCATCTTGATAATTTTCTACTGCATAATCCAATACCATTGCAAGTGTGATTACAAAAAGAAAAAATAGATAAAATCCTTTGACCAATATCTCTTTTTTGCTATTTTTTTGGATAAAGTTATGGAGTATAGTGCTTTTTTCTATCATCATTTTCTCTATGTATCATATCAAACCGCCTTGATAAAATTATACTATTTATGAATTGTACAATAATTATCACCGCACTAATAAATATAGTGACATTTCCTGTTAACACTACAACCTAATAATCCCCTAAACGCTCACTAAACACTCTTTTTCTACACTTTCACTATCCCAATATATCAGGAGGATATGCATGAAAAAGTTATTACTGCTAT
>JALWKJ010000225.1 GCA_027081495.1 Campylobacterales bacterium
GTCAAGGTAGTGCTCTACCAACTGAGCTACGCGACCATAAATGAAGCATACTATCGAAAACATAATTTATGTTTTCTTAGATTTAGCAGTATTTTGTAAGGTTGTTATAAAAAATTTCAGAATTTTACACTTTTTAAAATTAAAAACAGACAAAATTAAAGCTCTAATAATTTTTTTTATTTTTTAAAAAAGACGCTTATAAGAATGAGTAAAACTCCAAGATCTATCATGACATCGGCAAAATTAAAAATAGCAAAATCAAATCCGCAATGCCAATAGACATAATCGACAACCCCGCCGTGTAAAAAACGATCCAAAAGATTGCTAACGCCTCCGCCCATTAAAAGACCTAGAGCTATCGCATATTTTGAAAATTCTTCTTTTTTATAAAAAATATATCCAAAAACTCCGCCTATGAGAGCTATCTGAATAAATTTTAGATACTCTCCCAAAAAAGCGAACATCGAAAAAGCCACGCCCTTGTTTAAAGTAAAAACAAGGGATATACAGCTACCCTCGGCTTCATATCCGTTTAGAAAAAAAGATTTTATAATCTGATCGATAATAAAAACGAAAACAAAAGCCAAAAAAAACTTCAGATAAAATCTATCCATTCAAAGCCTTAGAAAAAAACTCCAAAACCTCTTGCATTCTTTTTTCAACCAAAAGATCATCCTTCCCTTCAAGCAGTATTCTAAGCAAATTTTCGGTGCCTGAATATCTTATAAGCGCTCTTATACCTTCATTTTCAAGACTCTCTATAAGTTCATTATATCCTTTGATATCTTCAAGAGGAATCTTCTTTTTTATCTTTATATTTTTAAGTATCTGAGGATAGAGTTCAAACGGATTTAAAACTTGACTGGCTTTTTTTCTTTTTGTTAAAATATACGCCGAAACTTGAAGAGCAGCCGCTAAAGCATCTCCAGTTTTTGCAAAATCGCTTAAGATTATATGCCCGCTTTGCTCGCCGCCGAAATTCAATCCCTCGGTCTGCATCGTCTCCAAAACATATTTATCGCCGACATTGCATCTATAAAGAACTATGCCTTTGTCGTTTAGATAATCTTCCAATGCCTGATTGCTCATTACCGTCGCCACCGCGCCGTTGTTTGAGAGATTTCCCTGATCTTTTAAGTGATTCGCCAAAACAGCTAAAAGTTTATCTCCATCGACCATTGCGCCGTTTTCATCCACTACGACGATTCTATCCGCATCTCCGTCAAACGCAAATCCTATATCCGCGCGAAGTCGTCTTACTTCATCGCCGAGTCTTTGCGGATGAAGAGCTCCGCATCCTTCATTTATATTGCTTCCGTCCGGATCTTCGTTTAAAACAAATACATCGGCTCCCAGTTCCCTAAAAACCGTCGGAGCTACTTTATACGCCGCGCCGTTTGCGACATCTAAAACGACTCTTACATTATGAAGTGTCATTGATCTTGGAAACGAGTTTTTTACATGAACTATATATCTTCCTATAACATCTTCAATTCTCTTTGTCTGACCTATATTCATATATTTTGCTTGATGACGATTTATGACCTCATCGTCGAAATATATTTTTTCTATCTGTCTCTCTATCTTCTCATTTAACTTGTTTCCCCTTTTATCAAAAAATTTGATACCGTTATCTTCGTAGGGATTATGACTTGCAGAGATCATGATTCCCGCATCGCACCTTAAATCTTCGGTTAAAAAAGCTATTGCGGGTGTCGGCATAGGACCTATTTGTCTTACATCAAATCCAACCGCCGTCAAACCGGAGATGATGGCGTTTTCTATCATGTAGCCGCTTTTTCTCGTATCTTTTCCTACAAGAATCTTGTTTGTAATAGAGTGTTTTCGAAAGTAAATTCCGGCAGCCATAGCAAGACGCATAGCAAGCATAGCGGTTATCTTCTCTCCCGCCATTCCCCTTACGCCGTCGGTTCCAAAGAGTTTCATATTTTTCCCACCTTAATTTTAATAGAGTCCTCTGAAAAATAATGTATCTGTCAAACGGCTTCACGGCGGATTCACAAATTTTGACCCTGCCGCCGTAGATATTGTTCGAAAATCATATTTTTCAGAGGACTCAATAATTTATTAAATATTTAGTATATATCGACCAAAGTTAATTTTGGATTAACCCTGTTTTACTCTAAATATAGGCTAGTTTAAGCGTTTATTTAGAATCATTTAAATATAATCGCTCACTAAAAAATCAAATTTCAAAGGGCACATATAAATGGCAAACCATAAATCAGCGCTAAAAAGAGCCAGACAGACCATAAAAAGAACGGAAAGAAACAGATTTTACAAAACAAGAATCAAAAATATAACAAGAGCGGTAAGAGAAGCGGTTGAAAGCGGCGATGCACAAAAAGCGGCTGAAGCGTTAAAAATCGCAAATCAAAACTTTCATAAGTATGTAAGCAAAGGCGTACTGAAAAAAAATACGGCCGCTAGAAAAGTCAGCAGACTGGCAAAACTGGTAAACGGCATGGGTAGTGCGGCATAAAAGCCGTTTTGCCCTAAAAACTACTATATGCTAAAATCGAAACTTCAACCTTTCTTCGACCGATATAACGAAATAAGCGAACTTCTCTCTTCACCTGAAATTGTAAAAGATATAAAAAAGATGACCGAGCTCTCCCGCGAGCAGAAAACTCTTGAGCCGCTAAAAGAAAAAGCTCAACAATACTTTAAAGTTTGTCAGGATATAGAAGACAATAAAGAGATGCTTAGCGATAAAGAGCTTTGCGAATTGGCAAAAGAGGAGCTAAAAGAACTTGAGCCGAAAAAAATCGAAATAGAAGAAGAGATTAAAATTCTCATGTTGCCCCGCGATCCGAACGACGATAGAAATATTTACCTTGAAATGCGCGCGGGAACCGGAGGGGACGAGGCGGCTCTTTTTGTAGGAGATCTTTTCAAAGCATATACCAGATATGCCGAAAACCAAGGCTGGAAAGTAGAAATTGTTTCGGCAAGCGAAGGAATGGTTGACGGATACAAAGAGATCATAGCGCTTATCAAAGGCGAAGGCGCATACAGTAAACTAAAACACGAAGGCGGAACGCACCGCGTCCAAAGAGTTCCCGCAACCGAGTCTCAAGGACGCGTTCATACATCCGCTATCACCGTAGCGATCATGCCCGAAGTTGACGATGTAGAAATAGAGATAAACGAGAACGATTTAAAAATAGATGTCATGAGAAGCTCCGGGTGCGGAGGACAATCCGTAAATACGACAGACAGCGCGGTAAGAATCACACATATTCCAACAGGTATCGTCGTAACGAACCAAGACCAAAAATCCCAACACAAAAACAAAGAAAAAGCTTTAAAAGTTCTAAAAGCAAGACTTTATGAACAACAGATGCAAAAAAAACAGGAAGAAGAAGGCGCCGATAGAAAAAGTCAGGTAGGTACGGGTGATAGAAGCGGTCGCATCAGAACTTACAACTATCCTCAAAATCGCATAACCGACCATAGAATCAACCTAACTCTTTATAGGCTCGACGCCATTATGGAAGGCGGGCTTTTTGATGAAATCATAGATCCTCTTATAGCGGATCATCAAGCGAAGATGCTTGAAGAAGCGGGACTTTAACCTACAATACAAACGACGATAAAAGCCCTATAATCCCTCCAAAAACTCCTCCCCATACGACAAGCCACCCTAGATGCTCTCTTATGAGATTTTGCATCATCTCCTTTATCATTTTCGCGGTAAGTTGATTAAGTCTATTTTCTACGATTTTTTCGATTGAATTTATCAAATCATCACCGACGGAAGAGTTTTTTAGATGATAGTCAAGCTGCGCTTTAAAAGCGTCCGAGCTTACGATCTTCGTGACGGCTTGTTGAAGTTTTGATACAAAAGGCTCTTTTAGTTTTTCAAGCGCCGCCTCCCCTCCTATCATATTTACCATGCCTCCAAACTGAGACTCCATAACCGTCTTGGAAAGAGCCTCAAACGCGGGAGTAAAATCGGCATCTTTTACAAGAGGAGCCAAATCTAACTTTTTTTCTTCTTTCGCAAAAAAATCGTTTATTTGTTCTTTTGTAAAAAATTGATTCATCATCATATCTTTGATGGCGGTTTTAAAAGCTTCGAACTTTAACTCTATAACTCCGGAGCCGTAAAAAAACGGAACTTTTTCAAACAACATATGAATGGCTATCTCATTCGTCAACGCGCCGGAAAGTGCAAATAAACCGGTATAAAGCATCGGCTCGCAAAAAGGAGAAGGTACAAAATAAGACGCCCCTACTATAAAAAGAGCTGCCAGGTTGGTTAAGAACGATTTAGATATTTTCATATAGTTATTTTAGCATACGCTTTTTTAGTTTCAATTTATCCAAGTCTTCTACCTCTACGATAAAACATCCAGCTTTGAATAATCGTTCTAAAAATAAAAAACGCTAAAAATCCAAGCCACAAAGACCAGATAAAGTCGATATTTTTTGTCATATAAAAAAGCGTTAAAAACATTACCGTTGAAATCACAACGGCATTTCTCATAGATTTTGAAGCGGTCATTCCGATAAAAACACCGTCCCAAACAAACGCGCCGAAACTCAAGATAGGCATAAGAGCCGTCCAAAACATAAACTTCATAGCTTCATCGATAATCTCTTTTTTATCGGTAAAAATCTCTAAAATCTCTTCTCCTTCAAAAAAATAGACAAGAGAGAACAAGAAGGCAAAACCTCCGCCCCAATAAAAACTATACAAGACGGCTTTGTAAAAAAGTCTCCAATCTTTTGCGCCGTAATATTTTCCGACAAGACTCTCTGCGGCATTTGCGAAACCGTCAACCGCAAAAGACATCCAAATCATAAACTGCAAAAGAAGAATCATGACCGAAAGCATAAGTTCGCCGGCTTTTGCCGCCTGAGCATAAAAAAAAGCCAATACGAATGTAAGAGCGACCGTTCTTATAAAGATATTTTTATTTATATGCAAAAACGCTAAAAACGGCTCTTTATGAAAAAGTTTTTTCATATCTATATCCGCAAACCTCTCTTTGTATCTATATAAAAAAATAAACGATAAAAAGAGTCCGCCGTATTGCGCTATAAGCGTACCGTAAGCCGCGCCCTCCACTCCCATATTTAACACTTTTACAAAATAGACACTCAAAATAAGATTAACAAAATTTATAAAAATCGTAATCCATAGCGGGTAATACGCATTTTGTAAACCGAAATACCACCCCATCAAAACATAAACCATAAAAATAGCAGGCGCGGTATATATGCGAATATAAAAATAATCTCTAACCATCCGCTCATACGAAGGCGCAACATTCATCAAGTAGATTCCGGTCTCAATAAGAGGTTTTTGGGCTATGATCATCACAATCCCCAAAATAAAAGCCAGCAAAAGTGCGCGAAGAAGAGTCAGGGTCAAAGCTTTTGCATCCCCTCTTCCGTATGCCTGCGCCGTTATGCCGGTTGTACCCATTCGAAGAAAATTAAAATTTCCGTACAAAAAAGTAAAAATCATAGCAGCCACGCCAAGAGCCGCCAAATGCCCTGCCGAGAGATGTCCCATCAAAATCGTATCGACCGATGACAGCAAAGGAACGGAGATATTTGAGATAATATTCGGAATCGCCAGCCGCAATATCTCTTTATTCATTATTTAAAGATATACTTGTCTCAAATACTTTTTGGACTCTGCCTTTAAAGTATATATAACCCTCTTTATAAGATAGATTTAGTTCCTCTTTACTTAGAGGATAAACTTTTGTAGTTTCATCAAGACCGCCGTTTTGATATCCGGCATAAAAACACGCCGCCATACCCGTACCGCAAGATAGAGTTTCATCTTCAACGCCCCGTTCGAAAGTACGCACAAAAAGTTTTTTACTCTCCTTATCGATTTTCGCGAAATTTACATTTGCGTCATAATCGTTTCTTAACTGTTTTGCGATATCTTTATCAAACGATTTCAAATCATCAACAAACGCGACAAGATGAGGAACTCCGGTATCTATAAGCTTCCATCTATGTCCGCCGCTTATGATAAGTTCGTCCAATATTTTCGGCTTTGTCAATTTTACCTCGGCTTCGTCGCCCTCCACTCTCGCCTCAATCACTCCGGCAACGGTTAAAAAACGCATATTATTTTTACACAATCCGTTTTTAGTAGCATAATGCGCGGCGGCTCTTGAACCGTTCCCGCACATTTGAGCATCGCTTCCGTCACTGTTATAAAATTGCCATTCAAAATCGTAACTTGCATGAGGAACAAGTACGATCAAACCGTCGGCGCCGATACTTTTTTGTCGATTGCAAAGAAGTTTTGCCAAAGAGTTTCTAGGTTCTTTTACAAATGTATGGAATATTACAAAATCATTTCCACTTGCATTATATTTTGTTATCTGCATAGCTCTTCTTTTCTTTTTTTAATATTGTAACAAAAAATAGATTTCGAACTAAAACTCAGTCGCTATCATATACTCGGTCAAATAGGGAAAAAGATTTCCAAATTGATTGAAATCACCCACAAGTCGCACATAGTTTTCACCGTCACTCACCCAAAGTTCACGACCATGCACACCGTCGTCCGCACTAAAATACAACAGTCCGTTTGCACCCGTAAGCCAACTTGGATCAGAGCTTAAAACTCCTTTTCTTATATCCGCAACCATTTTTACTAAACCGTTTGAGAGATTCATCTTCCACAATTCGCTTCCGTGTACTCCGTCATTTGCCGAAAAATAGACAATTCCGTTTATTTCATTTAAGTACCTCGGCGTCGAGCTGCCCGATCCTTGATTTATATCTTTTAAAAGTTTAACTTGATCCAAAACCGCATCATAAACCCAGAGTTCACGGCCTTTTATGCCGTCATTTGCCGAAAAATAGATCTTTTTACCTATACTCTTTAAAAGTTTCGGGTTTGAACCCTGTACGCCAAAATTTATATCTTTAACCAAAAATTGCGTATCGTTTAGAAAATCGTATCCCCATATTTCATTTCCTTTTACGCCGTCATCCGCCGCGAAATAAGCAATATCGTCTATCTCGGCAAAAAAAGCGGCCGGAGTCGAATTGCCGGAGTTGGGATTTACATCGGAAACTCGTCTAAGCTTATTTTTTAGAGTATCGTATCTATAAAGTTCTCTTGAAAAACCGCTTCCGCCGTTAGCCGAAAAATATAAAAAACTTCCCGACGCCATCAAAGATTTCGGGTTTGAACTAAAACCGCCCGGGTTTATATCCGCGACAATAGAATATGAACCATTTTGCGGATCAAATACATATAGTTCCCTACCATGTTTATTTCCCGCATCGGCGCTAAAGTAGAGTTTTCCTCCAACTTCCGTCAACCACATCGGATTTGAACCTCTGTTTTGGATTTTATTTATATCGTATATTTGAGCGGTTTGAGTTATTCCGCTATACTTCCAAAGTTCCTTACCGTTTTCTCCGTCATCCGCCGCAAAATATATATCTGTGCCGACTTGGGTCATAAAAACCGGATTTGAACCTTGATCACCTTTGCGAATATCGATTTCCTGCACTATCGCATTTGCGACAAATGAGTATCTATAAAGCTCGGTAGCATGACCGTTACCGATATTTGCGGCAAAAAAAAGACTCTTTTTTATTTTATCCGTATTGTCGTTTCCACTATTTGAACCGTCTTCCGCCGTATCGTTATCATCTTGCGTCAAATCCGTATCGTCGCTTTGCGTACCGCTGGTATCGATATTCGCTCCCGAATCATTTTCGGACAAGTTCAATACATCCGTACTATTTCCGCACCCTTGAAGTGAAAACAAAATTATAATCACACTCACTATCAGAGAGTATAAAGTTTTATTTTTCATAGTTACCTCTTTTCCTATCTTGTTAAAAAAAGGGGAGGCTCCCCTTTTTTATAATTTACCAGGTTGTTTTGATCATGCCCATATTTGGATTTATTCCGGGATTTGGGAAAAAGTTACCGGCGCCCGGGTTAAAATTGTTAATCATAATACTTTGATTTTCGCCATCGCTTTTCCAGAGTTCTCGTCCGTTTAGCGGTGAATTTTCGGCGCCGAAATATAACATTCCGTTGGCTTCCGTTATCCAAAAAGGAGCTGAAGATCTAAACAGACCTACCGCTATATCATCGACAAGCGTAGCCTGCCCGGAAGATATATTATATTTCCATAACTCCATCCCCTGTTCGCCTATAAGCCTACCCCATCCCGCGAAATAAAGATTTCCGTCCATTTCCTGAATGTAACTGGGATTTGATCCAAAAACTAGATTTATATTTGCCACGGGAGCGACATTGTCTATATTCGTGTCATATTTCCAAAGCTCTCTTCCCAAAGTTACCGTACCGTCAGTCGCGGCAAAAAATATTACGCCGTTTACTTCGGTTAAAAATCTGGGATTTGAGTTGCCAGCACCTGGATTTATGTCTCTTACGCGTTTTGAAATATTTGTTACGCTGTCATATACCCACATCTCTCGTCCCGTAACGCCGTCATTTGCCGAAAAATAGATTTTTGAACCGATACTCGCCATAAATCTAGGATTTGAACCGCCCGCTCCGGGATTTATATCCGCAACTCTAACCGGACCGCTGTTTGCATTTACGACCGGATCATATTTATATAGTTCTCTTCCAAACGCCGGTCCTTGAGTAGCGCTGAAATATAAAACGCCGTCTTGCACCCTCAAATCTCTCGGATCAGAACCCAAAGCGCCCGGTCGAAGAGTCGATAACAGATGATTTCTTACATACCCATGTTGGTTTGTAGATATATTATAATAGTATAACTCTCTTCCTTCACCGGTGTTGTCATCCGCACTAAAATATAAAATACCGTTTAAATGCGTTATATATCTTGGATTTGAGTGGGATAGAGGACCCGATGTAACATTTAAGTTTCTGATAGTAGCCGTATTCGTCGTGCCGTCATAAACCCACAACTCTCTGCCGTTAGCGCCGTCATCGGCACTAAAATATATCTTTCCGTTCACTTCGGTTAGAAACTGAGGATTTGAACCTAGCGCGCCGGCTCTGATATCCGTATAAGTATAGCTTTTTGAAACAAGATCGTATCTATAAAGCTCTATTCCGCTTAATCCGTTATCCGCAGGAAAAAAGAGACTTTTGATAACCGGCGAAGCTCCCCTTATAAACTTACCTGTTTCAACCGTAATATCATTTGTCGTATCATCCGGTATATCGGTTTCCTTGGGCGGCGTAACTTCTACCGCTACAACTTTTCCGGTTCCTTTTACCACACCTTTTGCCGCGGAATTTTTTGGAGCCGAAGAATCAGCTATCACGGTTGAAGTATCGTCCGTATTTAACTGCGATATGGGAGCATCGGTACTCGATCCGCATCCGCCTATCCATAAAGCTACAGCCGCTATGAGTGATATTTTCACCAATTTTTTCATGACTTTCTCCTTTAAATCAGTTTTTCTTACATAATAAGTATAACTTTTACTTGTCCCATAAATATTTCATTTTGGTATTTTATTTTTGTCTTTTTAGTATTTTTATGATTTTTGTTTAACCTAATGTGACTTTTCATAAAGTTTTTTGAAGAACATAAACAGCTGTAATTTTAAAAGTATTAAATTTTCTATGATAAAAAATCATAATATTTAATTTATATTTTTTTAAAAAATTGCAATCTTCTTTTTAAATTTTTTAGATTGAATTTATTATAAATATTTTTATAATTTTTTTCTAAATTTAATTTTTT
>JALWKJ010000226.1 GCA_027081495.1 Campylobacterales bacterium
TTGACCCTATCGCTGTAGATGTTATTCGAGAATCATATCTTTCAGAGAACTCAATCTTTTATGAAAATCAACGAGGAGGTTTACATGAATAAAAAAACTCTGCTGCTTGCTTTTGGCACGGTTTTAATCGCACACTCGCAGGAGTTAGAAAAAATTACGGTCAAAGAGCCGATAAATACGCAGATTGTACAGGATGTCGGCGCTAATGAGATCAAATCCGCGGATCTAGCCGAAGCGTTAAATAAAAACATACCGTCAATCAA
The DNA here is from genome assembly GCA_027081495.1 of Campylobacterales bacterium. GTDB lineage: Bacteria > Campylobacterota > Campylobacteria > Campylobacterales > QNZT01 > QNZT01. Next base: position 264 of record JALWKJ010000226.1, read on the forward strand.
TATCATAAGAAGAAGCGGTATCGCAAACGATATTTTAGTTCGAGGGCAAAAAAGGGACAATATAAATGTCATTATCGACGGCGCTAAAATATGCGGCGCTTGCGTTAACAGAATGGATCCGCCGACTTCCCATGTACTTTCAAACAATGTTGAGACGATTGAAGTGCAAGAAGGACCTTTTGATGTAGAAAACTTCGGTACTCTAAGCGCTCTGGTTAAAATCAAAACTATAAAACCGCAAAAAGAGACTAGCGGTGAAATATCGCTTAACGCAGGAAGTTTCGGTTATAACAAATACGCCGGAAGAATCAGCGGAGGATATAATAACATAAGAGTTCTCTTAAGCGCTTCAAGAGAAAACTCAAACCAATACAAAGACGGCAATGGAGACGATTTTGCGGCTCAAATAGCAAAAAACATAATCGCCGGTAAAGTTCCCCCTATGGCTCAATATCAAGACAGATATAAAAATTTAGACGCTTATACAAAATCGACCTTCATGAGCAAACTATTTATAGATATAACAAAAGATCAAGAACTTCGTTTAAGCTATACGGCAAATAGAAGCGATAAAATTCTTTATCCATCTTCCAAAATGGATGCGATTTACGACGACTCGGATATTTACAATCTTGAATACGACATAAAAAATATCGCAAAATATTCAAAACTTTTAAATCTTCAACTATATCAATCCGAAGTCAAACATCCTATGTCAACAAAATATAGAAAGATGGGCACTAATGAATATACCACTCATAAGCTAACCACGAAAATGCAAGGGTTAAAAATAAAAAATAGTTTCAATCTATCAGGAATCGAATGGATCATAGGTCTTGATACCAGCAAAAGAAACTGGGACGGCTATTTTAAGAAAAACGATATGGTTATGAAAATGCCTAACGGCATGATTATGAAATCTCTTGACGATGTCGATACCACAAATCAAGCGCTTTTCATAAAAGCCGAAAACAGTATAAAGAATATCGATCTTCAATATGGATTAAGATATGACGACACGACTGTAAAAAGCGCAAGAAAGAGTGAAAAAGACAATGACTATAACTCAATAAGCGCAAATATTTTAGCGACTATAAACGCTTCGGATAGTTTGAGCTATTTTATAGCGGCCGGAAAATCAAACAGAGTTCCTGATGCAAGAGAGTTATATCTTGTCATGATGAAAAAACATATCGGATCGCCCTGGCTTGATCAAACAAAAAATTATGAGATCGATTTGGGCGTTGAAAAGATATATGATTTTTTTAGTATAAAAACAAAAGCGTACTATAGCGTGCTAAAAGATTATATAGCTTACAATTCCGACAAAACGCAAAACTCTTTCGAAAATATAGACGCCAAAATCTACGGCTTTGAAATAAGCGGAAATATCTTGGCTTCAGACAACCTATATCTTGACTATGGAGTATCATACAAAAGAGGGAAAAAAGATCATCCGCTTGAGTCTCAAAAAGGAGTCGATCTTGCGGATATGAGACCTCTTAAAGCGAATATAGCGGTAAATTACGATTATAGCGATAAAGTAAATGCGAAACTTCAGTTCATAGGCTCTTCAAGATGGGACAAGATAGATTATGAAAACGGCGAACAGGAGTTAAAGGGTTATGGAGTCGTAAACTTCAAAGCCGATTATAGATTTGAAAACGGTTTTAAGATCTTGGTCGGAGTCGATAACCTGCTAGACAAAACTTACGCTCTTACAAACACCTACAAAGATCTAGTTTTGCTTACCGCAGGAAATAAATCAAACGACATAATGCTTTTAAATGAACCGGGCAGATACTTTTATGTTCAAGGAAGTTATAGATTTTAAAGCTTATGTAAAAAAATCTGTCGCATATTTCGGCAGGTTTTTTCTACGATTTATCACCTATATACATTAAAGCCTAAATAAATTAAGTATATTAATAGAATCTCATATTTTTTTAAA
>JALWKJ010000227.1 GCA_027081495.1 Campylobacterales bacterium
GTCACAAAAAGCCGTTTTCCTACAAAAAAGAGAAAAAATCTCGTTATCTTTTTGCAAGAGAGTCTTGGATATCAGTTTATTTCAAAAAAGATAACTCCAAATCTTTTAAAATTGAAAAACGAAGGCTTATGGTTTGAAAATCTCTTTTCAAACGGAACAAGAAGCGTGCGAGGCATAGCCGGAGTCACCAGCGGATTTTTGGCGGTTCCCGGCAAAGGAGTCGTAAAAAGAACAAAATCTCAACACGATTTCTTTACATTCGGATCACTCTTAAAACCGCTTGGCTACCATACTATGTTTATTTACGGCGGAGAAGCGAGATTTGATAATATGAGATCTTGGTTTTTGGGTAACGGATTTGACGAAATCATAGAACAAAAAGATTATAAAAATCCAACTTTCGTATCTACATGGGGAGTGAGCGATGAAGATTTGGCAAATTTGGCAAACAAAAAATTTAACCGGCTCTATAAAAAAAACAGACCCTTTGCCGCTTTGATGTTTAGTTCCTCAAACCACTCTCCATTTGATATACCGAAAAAATGCGACCCTCAAGCGAAACCGGGACAACAATGCGTAGAAAACGCCGTGCAGTATGCGGACTATGCGATAGGTAAATTTTTTGAAAAGGCAAAAAAAATGCCCTATTTCAAAGATACGGTATTTGTAGTCGTTGCCGATCACAATGTCAGAGTTTACGGAGACGACATAGTACCCGTAAATATGTTTCATATACCGGCTCTCATTATCTGCGACGGTATCAAGTGTCAAACTTACGACAAGCTAACCACGCAGCCGGATATTTTGGCGACCGCGCTCGATCTTATGGGAAAAGATTTCAAATACCCGATACTGGGCAATTCGATATTTTCAAAAGATAAACCCCAAATCTCTTTGATGCAGTTTAACGACAGCTATGCGCTTAGAGAAAAAGACAAAGTAGCGATAATCAGACCCGGCAAAAAACCTTTGACATTTAAATATGACAAAAAACGCTTAAAACCGATAGATCATGACAAAAATCTCGAAAAAGACGCTTTGGCGTTTGTGATAACGCTAAATTATCTTTATGATAAAAGGCGTTATAAATAGATCAAAAACTTATACATACTCTTTTATATCTTTGATAAATTGTGAAAAATAATCTGTAAATTTTAAAAAGCCATACAATTTCTCAACATCTATTTCGACATATTCATGGATCAAAAGATTACGAAGACCGATAGCCAATATTAACTTTTTTGCTAAATTTTTATCGATATAATTTTGATTTACAAGATTTTGCATGTATGCGGTATATGTTTTTGCTACGCCAAGATTGTATTTACCCGATATATGACACGAAATATCGATTATGATTTGGATAGATTCAAATATGCCGTATCGAAGCGACCACTCGTCTAGCTTATTTTCCTTTATATCTTCGATAGTAAATTTTTGTTTTAAAACATTTAAATTTACAATATTTTCTTCTAAATTTTTCAAGTCTCTGTAACAAAATTTCTCTCCCCTATTTTATCGTTTTTTATTCTATTTAGAAGCGCTTTTTCATTCATTTGAATTAAAGGTTTATGATCAAGAAAATAGAGTTGACAAGAAGTTTTAAATGAAATGTAACTTTTTTCATTGTTTATGATAACGGGAGTATGATTTTGTAAAACTTCAAATGCAAAAAGAGGGTCTTTTTTATAAAGGTCATTTAAAACAATCATATCTATTTTTTTACCGATCTTAGACTCCAACATAGCGCATTGATAACCTAAATCCATATAATCGACATCTTTTTCAAAAAACAAACCGATATCGATATCACTAGACAAATTATCGTTCCCATCACTATATGAACCGAACAAAAGGATAAAATCGTATTTTTGATTTTGAAAGAACTTTCTCAATTTATCTACAAGTTTCATCTGCCTCCTTCATGCGACTTAAATCATAAATTTTATTATACCAAAATTATAATACGCTTTTTTCTCCAAACCCGCGGTAAATCAAAACCGAGATAAAATAAGTATTATCAAAAAAATCTCCTAAAAACATATATCAAAAAAGAGATAAACAGACTCAATAAAATCGAGGTCGTTATAGGAAAATAGAAAGAAAAATTTTCGTTTTTATACGAAATATCGCCGGGAAGACGACCTAGATTAAAAGGAAACTTGTCGCTAAATAAAAAAACAACTCCCAAAAGAGATATAATCACAC
>JALWKJ010000228.1 GCA_027081495.1 Campylobacterales bacterium
GCACCGAACAAGTAAACCTGTGGGTGCAAGCAAGCGGAGCCAGAGATCGATTTTTAACTTTTGCAATATAAAGAAAACCCCAAATATACAAGTTCCATGATTAAAACAACGGATACATAGAGAATTTTCAAAGTTTTTATTCACAAAAAACTATAAATTATTTTGAAAGATCATGTAAAAGCTCTCTATATTTCGCCACTTGCATTGTCGAGCAGTGGATGGAGCCTCCCTCTTCGATTAGTCGGGTCGCTTTGATGGGGATTATTTCGCGTGTGGGGAAAAGTTTTTTGAAAAGCTTGATCATCTCGCTATCTCGCGCATCTTCGTAAGTCGGCAGCAGTATGGCATGATTTGTGATGAGAAAGTTGGCGTAGGCGGCGGGTAAACGACGGTCGTTTTTGTATTTTGCCGATGGAAGCGGCAGAGGGATTAGTTTGTATGGTTTTTCGTTTAGCGTGCGAAAGGTTTGCAACTGCTCTTTCATCTTTTTGAGCTCTTTGAAGTGAGGCTCTTTTGGATCGTCGCATGACACATAGGCTATCGTTTCTTGGTTGATAAATCTTGCAAGCGTGTCTATATGAGCGTCCGTATCGTCGCCTATGAGTTCTCCATGATCTAGCCAAAGGATGCGTTTTAGTCCAAAAAGTTCTATAAGTCTATTTTCGATCTCCTCTTTTGTCATATTTGGATTTCGGTTGGGATTTAACAGGCATTTCGAAGTGGTTAAAAGAGTGCCCGATCCGTCGCTCTCAATCGAGCCTCCTTCTAAAATCATCTCTTGGCGAAGCAGAGCAGAGAATTCAAAATATAGATTTTTGTAAAGAAACTCCGTTACGCGATCGTCAAGCGAAGCGTCAAATTTTTCACCCCAGCCGTTGAAACAAAAGTCGATCAATTTTCTTTCATTTTCCTCATAGACGGAGATAGGACCAAAATCTCGTATCCATGTGTCGTTCGTGTCAAATTCGACAAAAGAGATATTGTCGGTGCGGCAAAACATTTTTTTGACTCTGTTTATGTCATCACATACTAAAATGAGCTTTTGTTTGAAACAAATGGAGCTTGCTATGCGTAAAAATACCGATTCGGCGCTTTTTAGATCATCCGCCCAGTCGCTGTTTTTATGGGGAAAAACCATCAAGATACTATCTTGCGTCTCCCATTCGGCGGGTAATCTTTTCATAAATCATGCAACTGTATGGTGATATCGATTAAAGCCGTCAAATCCTTGATCTTTTCTCCTTCATACTCTAGTACTTCGTTTTGATTTACGATTTTTTTGTGAAAAGTCTCTATCGCTTCGGCGCTTGGGCATTTGTTTGCCCCTCCGTATGTAGTGCATGCAAAAACCGCCCAGCTTCTCGCGATTTGCATCGCTTCTTTGAAATCATGTTCGGATATGTTTTTTTTGCCTTTTAAAACAGAGACCATTCCCGCGCAAAACGCGTCTCCCGCGCCCGTAGAGTCCATAAATTTTTCTCCAAGTTCCACCGGACGAGCCATAAAGATTTTGTCATGATTTTTCAATATCCCCAAAGCTCCAAATTTATCGAGCGTTATGATAGCGGTTATATTTAGTTTTAAAATGATTTTGAGCACATCGTACAAAGAGGGATTGCTTGTTTTGGATTTAAAAAAATTTTTTATTTCGCATATGTTTAATTGGAAAATATCGATAAATCTTAGATAAGGCTTCCAAAACAAAAAGCCGTGTTCGAGCTGAGACGCTCCGAAATTTACATAAATCAAAATATTTTTATCGGCAAAATATTTTATGGCAAAAACGGTGCTTAGCTCTTCGGGATGATTGCAAAGAGCCGGTTTATCGTTGTGGATATGTCCTATGATCAAAGCGGAAGGATTTTGAGTCTCTTTCAACCTTTGGGCGATGAAAGGGCGGAATCTATTTTTATCGTTTTTATCATGAGTTAAAATCGTTCTTTTATTTCCTTCTACTATGATGGTAGATTTTGGAGTTTGGACTTTCGGTATGAAAAACTCTTTTTTTTCTATAAAATAGCGAATTTTCGGATCCTCGGCGATCAAAGCCGACGATATGCTCTTTTGGATTTGAATCCCGGCATAATCGTCTCCTAGATATAAAAGCGGATAGACTCTCTCTCCCGTACAAAGAAGTCTCATCGTATAGTTGACGCCGCTTCCGCCGTAAAGTTCTTCTATTTCTACGGAGTTTTTAGCGCCTTGAACGATCTCTTCCTCGCTTTTTACGATATATTCGACATTTGCGCCGCCTATGACGATGATATTTCTAATCTCTTCCATAAAATCAATTATAATATATTTTGCCTTGACGATATATCGTCAATATGTTAAAATCTCTGAAAAATCAGGAGTTTTTATGGAAGCAAAAATTTTTTTCGGAGATGTCGAGGTAGGAAAAACAAAAACAAAAGAGATAAAAAATCCATACAGCGGCGATGTAGTATCCATCTATCCCGAATGTGACGCTTCAGACGCCAAAGAGGCTTTAAATATCGCTCAAAAAGCATATGCTCAAAATAGAAAAATTTTGCTTAGTCAAAGAGTGGCTTGGATAGAAGATGTCATAGAGGCTTTAAAGCAAAACAAAGAAGATATCGCAAAAACCATAACCGATGAAGTCGCAAAACCGATTTCGTTTTCAAGAATTGAAGTCGATAGATGTATAGAAACCCTAAGACTTACGGTTTCAGCCGCCATACAGATGCATGGCGAGACATTCAACAGCGACGCTATGCCAAGCGGCAAAGAGACTATGAGTTTTTATAAAAGAGTTCCCGCGGGAGTAGGGGTTTTGATAACTCCTTTTAATTTTCCTTTAAATCTCATAGCTCACAAATTAGCTCCCGCGCTCATAAGCGGTAACGCGGTAGTTTTAAAACCCACTCCCGAAGCTCCTCTTACCGCATATAAGTTCGCGAAACTTTTTATTCAAAGTAAAAATCGATCCCCAAATGCGCTTAGTCTGGTTTATGGCGATGCGGAGGTCGGAAGCACGCTTGTTAAAAGCCCGATTCCAAGAGTTATAAGTTTTACCGGAAGCGTGCCTGTGGGAGAGATCATAACCAAACAAGCGGGAATAAAAAAGGTTTCGCTTGAGCTTGGAGGAAACGCGGCGACATACATAGACAAAAGCGCCGATCTTTCAGTCGCCGCTAAAAAGTGCGCTATCGGAGCTTTCGCAAATTCGGGGCAGGTTTGCATCTCTTTGCAAAGAATCTATGCGGCAAAAAGCGTAGCAGGCGAGTTTAGCTCTCTTTTGGCAAAAGAGACGCAAAAACTTATAACGGGAGATCCTTACGATGAAAAGACATTCATGGGACCTCTTATAAATGAAGAGGCGGCGCAAAGAGCGCAGGAGTGGGTAGAAAGCGCCGTAAAAGAGGGCGCGTCGCTTTTGGCGGGAGGAAAAAGAGACAAAAACATGTTTCCACCGACAATCCTATCGAAAGTTACGGATGAGATGAGTATAGTCTGTGAAGAGGTATTTGCGCCTATCGTAAGCATAGTGGAGGTAGAGGACTTTGACGAAGCTATTTTTAAGATAAATAATTCTCCATACGGACTTCAATACTCGATCTTTACGAACGATTTGAAAAACACGAAAAGAGCGATAGACGAATTTGAATGCGCGGGAGTGGTCATAAACGATATACCGACTATTCGATTCGATATACAGCCTTACGGCGGAAGTAAACTAAGCGGTATAGGCAAAGAGGGACCAAAATACGCCCTAGAGGAGTTTACCGAGATAAAATCGATAGTTATCTGTTGACTACTCTTGTACCTGAACCTGATTTCTGCCGCACTTTTTCGCTTTATAAAGAGCGATATCGGCTCTTTTTAAGATAGTTTTCGCGCTATCTCCGGCTTTTAGCATAGTTACGCCGAAACTTGCGGTTACGGAAGGGATGCTTTGGGGTTTGAACTCTTCGAGGATTTTTCTGAGGTTCTCGGCTTTTTTGACCGTATCTTCGAGAGTCGAATGGCGGATGATGATGATAAACTCTTCTCCGCCCCATCGTCCAAAACTATCTTCTTCCCTGATGTTTGCCCGAATCAATTTCGTGATACATACTAAAACCTCGTCGCCGATATCATGTCCATAGTGATCGTTAACGCTTTTAAAATGATCTATATCGAACATTATCAAACCGATTCTCTCTTTTCTCCTGTTTGAGTATTTGCAGATATTAAGAAGTATTTCATCCGTTTTTTGACGGTTATAGATATTTGTCAATTGATCATGTTGGGCTTTGTATTCTAAAAGTTTCTGTTTTATAAGAATATCGGTTATATCGTTAAATGTTATGATCGAGCTGCCGTTTTTATCGTATTCGTCTATATTGATTTGAAAAGATCTAACCTCCATATTTTTAGAGATCATATTTACGATTCTGTGTTTTTTTCGTAAAGTTCTCAAGTAATTGATACAGCCGGAGTTTTCGGGAACCTGATCAAGATGAAAACACTCTTTGCATTTTATAAAAAAACCGCATATACATTTGTTGGTTTGAAGCATTTCTTCAAAAGAATCAAATCCGAAAAAATCGAGTACTTTTTGGTTTACTTCGATCATTTGATCGTTATCGGCTATAACGATGAGATTATTTTGTGAATTTATAATGGTTTTTAATCTTTTATTCGCAAGTGCGAGTTCTCTGTTTTGGCGATGTATTTTTTTCTCAAACTCTTTTCTTCTGGTATGTCTCATAAAAAGAAGAATTATAATCATGCTCAAACTTATGAAGGCTATATGAAAACTATTTTTTATTTGTTCAAGATATTTACCGTCCGTTACGGTTACGATATAAGCGATCGTTTTTTTGCCGATCGGGTCTAAAACGGGTACAAAGGTTTGTATGTAAGTATGATTTTTGAACTCTTTTGCCAAAGAGAAAGCTTCTTGCGGATTGTTTTTAAAGTGTTTATGAAATTCTAAATCATGAGGAAGCTTGATTTCTCCTTCGGTACAGTTTTTATCGACTACGAAGTCCTGATCTATGCTACATGGTTTATAAATACTATCGGGTGAATTTAAATGTTTTGGAAGCAGAAAATTTTTGTTGATTATAAATTTCGCGTAAATTATATCTTTGTCGTTATGATTTATAATCGTATATATGGAAAATGAGAGTTCTACGCTGCCAAGATAAAGATCTTTGTCAAATAGAGGAAAAACAAAACGATAGCCGTTGCTTGAGATACCGTCCTCAAAACCGCTTATCTTTTGGCGAGTTTCATTTACATATACGACCGTTTTTCTAAAAGAGGATAAATCGTCGCCGTATTTTTCGCGATCATGCAATCTTAAAAAACTACGGTTGTCGCTTTGGTGAAAATGTATCTGTTTGAAGTTAAATCTTTTTAATGATTGATATTTTAAAGAGAGAAGTTTATATAGTTTTTTGCGATATTTATCTTTTTCTTCAAGAGTTTTCGCGTAAAACGCCTGCTTTAAAATCGATTTTATTTCATCGGTATTTATAAGTGTTTCAAACGCTATTTGCGCCTTGTCCTCAAAAGAGTTTACCGTTACGAGATATTTTGATTCGATCGATTTTGCGGTATCGTGTAGATATTCTCGGATATGCTGATCTTTTGTCCAGCGAAGCACTCCAAAGAGTAAAAGTTCAACAAAAACAAACAATAATATGGGCATTTTGTAACGCCGTATATTTTTTATCACTCTCATCATAAAAAGAAATATCGACAAAACCGTTTTTTGTTTTAGAAGTGATGTTGTGTTAAAATTAAAAAATTTAATTTAAAACAAGGAGTCGTTATGTTGGAAATCGGCACAAAAGCCCCGGAGTTTTGTTTGCCAAATCAGGATGAAACGGAAATTTGTCTAAGAGATCTCAAAGGTAAATGGGTGGTTCTTTATTTTTATCCAAAAGACAATACTCCAGGCTGTACGACGGAAGCCTGCGATTTTACCGCGGCAATGCCGGAATTTGAGGATCTTGACGCTATCATTTTGGGAGTTAGCCCCGATAGTCCCAAAAAACATAGAAATTTTATCGAAAAAAAAGATTTGAAAATAACTCTACTCTCAGATGAGAATAAAGAGGTTTTAGAAAAATACGAGGTATGGCAACTGAAAAAAATGTGCGGAAGAGAGTATATGGGTGTCGTAAGAACGACATATCTTATAGATCCGGATGGAAATATCGCCGCATCTTGGGGAAATGTCAGAGTAAAAGGACATGTCCAAAAAGTAGGTGAAAAACTAAAAGAGCTTCGGGGTTGATACTCGTTCACATCTGTTGCGCCGTCGATAGCCACTATTTTTTACAGAGGTTGAAAGAAAATTATCCCGCCAAAAAGATAGTCGGCTTTTTTTATGATCCAAACATCCACCCTTACGGCGAATATCGGCTAAGACTTCTCGATGTGCAAAAATCATGTCAAAAACTTGAAATAGAACTGATAGAGGGAGAGTATGACTATAAAAAGTGGCTTGATCTCGTTAGCGGCTATGAGAGCGAGCCTGAAAAAGGCGCAAGGTGCGATATATGTTTTGACAGGCGACTGGAGGTAAGCGCTAAAAAAGCTTCCGAACTTGGATCGGGTTTTTTAACGACAACGCTTCTTATGAGTCCTAAAAAATCTTTTGAACAGTTAAAGAAGAGGGGAGAGGAAGTTTGTAAAAAAGAGGCGATAGAGTTTATAGCGCCCGATTTCAGGCAAAAGGGCGGTACGCAAGAGCAGTTTGTGACGGCAAAAGAACAAAAGCTGTACCATCAAGACTATTGCGGATGTATCTATGCTCTTGGGATGCAAAGAGATAGTCAAAAAAAAATCGCCGACGAGCTTTTTTCTCCTATAAGCGCTCAAATATTGCCAAATTCGATCGAAGAGAAGCTTTCGTTATACAATAAACGATACGAGATGGAAGAAAAGGGTATAAATCATAAGATAGTCAGGGAGAAGTTTTTAAACTATAGGCTTCTTTACGGATATGTTCAAAAAGACGGCTCGGTTTTAGAGTCGTATCCGCTTGCATATTCAACCTTAAAGAGAAAATCTACAAAATTTAGGATTGTTGATAAAGTAAAAGATATTTATTTTACCAATCGTGAAGAGATCATAATAATATCATTGGATTATTTTAATAAGATTATTGGAACAAATTATAAAGATATTAAAAATATTATAAAATCACCTCCTTTATTTGAAACTGAACTTAAAGCAAGAAGTAAAATAATTTATAATTTTTTCTCCCTTTCTCCTATCATTGTACTTAAAAATATTGACTTAAACGGAGCATATCAACTTCGCCTCAACGCCCATATTTACGAGGATGTTAGAGAACATTTAGTAACTTTCAGCTAAAATAAGGAAATTTTAAGAGCAGGAGTTGCTTAGATGCTTGATGTTATAGAAATTCAAAAAATTCTTCCCCACAGGTTTCCTTTTTTACTTATCGACAGAGTACTTGAACTCGAAGAAGGAAAATTTATAGACGCTTATAAAAATGTTTCGATCAGCGAACATGTTTTCCAGGGACATTTTCCGGGTCATCCCATCTACCCGGGCGTCATGATCGTTGAAGGAATGGCGCAGGCGGGAGGAATTCTCGCCTTTAAAAGTCTCAGTGACGAGGATCAAGAAGATATAGAAAATAAAGTAGTCTATTTTATGAGTATCGACAAGTGTAAGTTTCGAGCTCCGGTTCGTCCCGGCGACAGACTGGAATATAAAGTCTCCGTCATAAAACATAGAGGAGATATATGGGTGCTTAAAGGTGAAGCTTTTGTGGACGGCAAGCTTACTACCGAGGCGGAGCTCAAAGCGATGATTATGGATAAATAGATGCAAAACATTCATCCTACGGCCATAGTGGAAGATGGAGCGAAGATCGAAAAATCCGTACGAATAGGAGCGTATAGTTTCGTTTCGAAAAATTCCGTTTTGCATAAGGGAGTCGTCGTAGCTCAGGGCGCTCAGATTCACGGACATACCGAGATAGGTGAAAATACGAAAATTTTTCAAAACGCGGCGATCGGTTCCATTCCCCAAGATCTGAAATTTCGCGGCGGGGATGTAAAGCTCGTTATCGGTAAAAACAATACGATCAGAGAATTCGCGTTTTTCAATCCCGGAACGGAAGACGATAAGGGAGAAACCAAAATAGGCGATCATAATCTTTTTATGGCTTATACGCATGTAGCTCATGATTGTATCATAGGCGATCATAATATTTTTGCCAACAACGCCGCTTTGGCGGGTCATGTCGAGGTTGGAAATTTTGTAGTTATAGGAGGGCATACGCCTATACACCAGTTTGTGAAGATCGGCGATTATGCGATGTTGGGAGGTGCGAGCGCGGTTGTGCAGGATATCCCGCCTTTTTGTTTAGCGGAGGGAAATCGTGCGGTTATCAAAAGTTTGAACATAGTAGGTCTTAGAAGACGATTTGAAAAAGAGGATATAAACGCTTTGAGCGATGCTTATAAAAAGATATTTAGAAAAAGCGCTTCTATGAAAGACGCGGCGAAGGAGCTTTTGCAAATTAGCCGAAACGATAAAGTAAAACAACTGTGCGAGTTTATATTAAATACGAAACGAGGAATACCATATGAGAGGAAATAGATAATGTCGAAAAAAATTTGTAGTTTTTGCAATACTCCAGAGAGTGTTGACAATAGACTTTTAGCGGGGGAGGGGATCTATATTTGCGAAAACTGTGTAGTTTCGGCATACAGGATCTTTTTCGGTGATGACAACGAAGAGGAGAGCTTGGTAGATCTCGATATGGAGCTTTTTACTCCAAAGGAGCTGAAGAAAGTGCTTGACGAGTATGTCATAGGACAAGATGAAGCGAAAAAGGTGTTTGCGGTAAGCGTATATAACCACTATAAAAGAATATTCAAACAACACAAAGTAAGCGGCGACGATACGCAGATACAAAAATCGAATGTTCTTTTTATAGGACCAACCGGCAGCGGTAAAACGCTCATGGCTCAGACTCTTGCCAAATTTTTAGATGTGCCTATCGCCATAGCGGACGCTACGAGTTTGACGGAAGCCGGATATGTCGGAGAGGATGTTGAAAATATTCTTACAAGGCTTCTTCAGGTAGCCGACAACGATATAAAAAAGGCGGAGCAGGGAATCGTATTTATAGATGAAATAGACAAAATCGCGAGATTGGGCGAAAATCGTTCTATTACCAGAGATGTTTCGGGAGAAGGCGTTCAGCAGGCTCTTTTGAAGATTATCGAAGGCGCACAGGTAAATATCTCTCCAAAGGGCGGCAGGAAACACCCAAATCAAGAATTCGCACAGATGGATACTTCAAACATCATGTTTATTTGCGGAGGAGCGTTTGACGGATTAAACGATATCATAAAAAAGAGACTCGGCAACAATGTGCTAGGTTTTGGACAAAATAAAAGAGGCAAAAAAGAAGAGGACGACATGTTGTCGCTTGTTGAACCTGACGATCTAGTCTCTTACGGTTTGATTCCGGAGCTTATAGGCAGATTGCACTCTATAGCCACTTTGAAGAATCTCGGCAAAGAAGATATGGTTAAAATTTTGAGCGAGCCGAAAAATTCGATAGTAAAACAGTATAAAAAACTTTTTGCAATTGACGATGTAGTGTTAACATTTGAAGATGAAGCGCTTTATGCTA
>JALWKJ010000229.1 GCA_027081495.1 Campylobacterales bacterium
GTCTTGTTTATATATTTTACTATCGGATTGCCATATTTGTTCCAATACAAAGTTTGCAGATATCCTGTAATATTTGTTGATATTATTTTAGGAATAACTGCAACAATCAGTGAGATAAGTATCAACAACGGAATTTTTACAATATCGAAGATTCCCAAATCAAAAGCTATTCTATTGTGATACAAAATGCAACCTTCCACTATGACAGTAAATATTAATGCAGGTAAATACCTTGCTACAAATTCATAGTCATACTTTACTAAATTGATAACTTTTATATAAATTTTACTCATTTGTCACATCCACATAAAATTTTTGTATTTGCGGTTTATTTTCCAATAAACTTCTCCCTGAGTTCTGCAATATACCTGAACCTGCTTCTGTAGTAAATAAGAGATTGTCCGGTAATGTATCACTAAAGGCTAAAAGGGTAAGCTGAGTGAGGAAGAACAATAAAAGTACTTTGCCAACCATTGCAAAAGAGGAGAGTTTCATGAAGCATCCTTTGATTTATTATATCTAATTTAATTTAATATTATTTATCAAAATTAGATTCAAATAATTATATTGTTTTATTGTGACAGCTTTATGTCTGGTTTAGAAGGATGGTCTTTTTTTGCAGTAGATTTAAAAGGTGATTTCTTCAGATTTCGTTATCGCAATCCAAAACAACATAATATGTCCTGGTCAGCTTTGTCTAAGATTTCAATCTTCATTTAAAATTTTTTGAAGCCTCTTTTTGACTGTATCAAAATCCTCAAAAGAGGAGGTGCCCTCTCACAGATTTTTTTCCCGGTTGTTCAAAACATCCATATGCCACTCAGGGATAAAGCTGCTATTAATACGCAAATCTTCCCATATTTGTTCCATGATCGCAAGTTTGTCTTCCGGTGTCATTTTCCAGCCAGAGACGGGATGATATTTATCAATGTACTTATAAAACATTTGCTTCATAATACTTCTCGATCACACTATACTCATCAACCAACCCAAACACTGCACAAAATTCTTTGATATTTCGCAGATAAAGCAATCTCTCATCTTTTTCAAAACCCTTAAGTTCATGAGGTGTTACTACTTTTTTGATCATCAAAGTCGTCTCTCCTTCACTCTCTAGATTAACTTGTTCAAAGCCCGCATTTTCATAAAATGTTATAGCATCTTTCTTTGCATCTACTATCTCTATCTTGCATCCTGTTTTTGCCTGGGTCTGTATGGCAAGTATCTCTGCAAATGTCATTATGATAGAACCGATACCTTTTGCTTGCATCTGGTCAAAAACACAAAGTCTTGTGATTTTTAAAGCCGGTACGGCATAGGATAGGTTTTGTTGCAGCTGGGTTATATCTTTGATCTTTGAAAAGCTGTCATCCCTGTTTTGCACTGTAGCCAAAGAGATAGAGATATATGCACAGTATGTGCTTTCTATCTCCAGCAGGTAAGTACGATAAAGTCCCTCTTTTGAATGCTTATATGCAAACTGCCTGATATATTCCAGTAAAGAAGTATGCTTTTTGCATGAAAAAGTTTTAGTGAGTTTTTTAACTTCCGAGCGGGAGAAAGAAGATATCTCTACAAAAGACGGCACTTGTTAAGATGCGGTTTTTTTAGTGAGAGTTTGGATAGCCTGTAAAGAGTCGGATAAAGATTTTGACGATCTGCGAAACTGACTCTTTGCTATATGCTTATCTGATAGTATGGCAGCTACTTTTTTAGCATCTTTACCGCTCACGATAACACCAGACTCTTCTTTCGCTTTTGGATTAATGTGTTTAATCGCCATATCTTCTCCTTTCTTGTAGTCCTACCCAACTGCAACATTGATGGTATATTATATCATAAAATCGACCATTTTAAATAGAACTTCTCTTTTAATCCTGCCTTCATCTTTGAGTTTTTTAATAACCTTTTTTTACTCCTGATTCGCTCATGACTATTTTAGAACATATTATGATATTTGTAACCTTGGCATCATCAAAACTGTTTCCCTCTATATTAAAGCGTGCCGGCGATTGATCTGACTCTGTTTTTTTTCCGAAGCTTTAAAGTGCTGTAGCGCTTATCTATTATCTTGCTTGTAAGCTTTAGAATTGGTTGGTAAGTAGCCGTTATTCCTTTGGGATAGTTTTTCTTCATGAACTTACTTAATACTGTTTAATCCGTAACTATTATGCTCTAACCGGTTCAAATCCGGCCTCAGGTACCATTTTTTATAACTTCTTCTTTTAAAAACGCTTTATTTATTTTCCCAAAATGCAAAGGAATACTTTTTTTATATACTATTATTGACGGTACCATATAATTGGGTAAATGCCGTTTAAGCTCAAATAGCAGTTCATTTTTCGGTATTTCGACCGCCGCGCCGTAAACTAGGACTATTTCTTCTTCTATTTTTTCATTTTCTATGCCAAAAACGGCGCATGATTGGACTTTTGGCAAATGTTCGTAAACTACTCTCTCAATCTCCGCCGGACTCACGCGATAGCCGCTTGTTTTGATCATATCGTCTCTTCTTGAATGAAAATATATATAGCCTTCTTCATCCCTATAAACATAATCGCCGCTTGCCACGACTATCTCGTCCGTCAACTCTCCTTCGAGATTGATCACATTTTTAAGTATCTTTATACTCTTAAATCGCATAGCCGTATCTTTTGGACTGTTCCAATATCCTTTATATATACAAGCGCCTCTGTGAATAAGTTCGCCTACTTCCCTGGGTTTACATTCATTGCCGTCCTCGTTCAAGACAAACAACTCTACATCCGGAATCGCCTTTCCTATGGAAGTGGGTCGTATTTTTATCTGTGACGGATCGAGATAAGCGGAACGAAAAGCTTCCGTCAACCCATGCATGGAAAAGAAACGGGCTTTTGGAAAATATTTCTCGATATCATGCAACATTTTAGATGTAATCTTTCCGCCTGAAGAGGTAATGATCCTTACTCCCTCAAGAGATTGGGGCATAGGAAGGCGATGAGGATCTTCATCGAACATTTGAGTTATATTTACCGGCATTACCGGCAAGACTGTGACTTTATCTCTTAAAAGATGAGCAAAAAAATCACAAGGCAATACCATTTTATGTATAGCGAGCGTCGCTCTTTTATATAGTGCGCAAAATATCTGATTCAACCCGTAATCCAGATTATAAGGCAAAATACCGCTTATAACATCGCTCTCTTTAAGATTTAGATATCTCGATACGACCCGCGCTCCGTCAATCATGTTTCTATGTGTTATAACCACTCCTTTCGGAAGTCCGGTTGCCGCAAAACTATAAGTGATGGCGGCATTGTCGAAACTTTTGATCGCGGCGGTATAATTTTCATTGTAATATTTATATATCTCTTCAAACGACGCCACTTCTTTGCTTACGGATTCATAAGTGACGATTTTGCCCTCAAAGTTACTTTTTTTGATATTTTCAAATTTGCTTTGATCCGTAATCATACATTTTATATCGCAATCGTTTATTATATATTCCACCTGTTCGGGTTTTAAAAATCTGGTAATGGGCACAAAAATATATTCGGTTGAAAGCAACGCTAAAATAGCGACGACCTGATCGACGGATTTATTCGAATAAATACCGATACGGCTTCCTTTAGGAAAATCCAACTCGCTAAAAAAGCGCGCTATCTGATTTACTTTTTTAAAAAGCCGATCATATGTCAAACTCTTTGACTCATGAAGAATAGCTATTTTATCGGGATGTGTCTGACTCGATACTTCCAATAAATTTCTGATACAGTTAACCGACATAATCTCTCCTTAGCGTCCATATCTCATAATCGGTATCTATGACGACAATTGGAATCTTTGTATAGTTTAACAGTTTTTTGTAAACAAATCGAAGAATTTTTTCTATCTCGCTTTGAGAAAGAACCTTTGTTATTCCTCCGGTAAACACGATACTCTTTAATCTCTCCAGATGAAGAGTCAGATATCCTTTATGGGCGGAGGAGACTTTATATAAAACCAAAAATATGGAAAGAAGCATCAAAATTTTTGTCGAGTGCTCACTTTTATCATCCAAAATATTTTCGGTAACATTTAGATAATTTAAAAGCTCATATACGAACTCGTTGTTTTTGGAACTAAAAACCAAACTTTCTCTTGATTTGTAAACTCCTAATTTTTTAAAAACAAGACGATCGTATCCCGTCTCTACTACAAGATTATCCTCTACTAAATCCGTACTGTAGTGTATATCCGTCGTAGCGCCGCCTATATCTATGAGTACGAAAGGATCGACAACTCCGGAAAATTTTTCGGATATAAAGGGCAAAGTTTGATTGACTATATAAGGAGTGGAATATATTTGATTTTTTGTTATTTCATATAAATCTTTTATATCCTCTTTGCCGATAATATCGGCTTGATAAAGATTGACAAGATACTCTTTTAGCGGTTCTTCACGAACATGAAGTCTGTTATCTATGATATTTGGCAAAATCGTTATATCGGGAATTTCTTTTTTTAAAAAATCCGCGTCCGCCCCGCTTCCCACATAAACTATATTTGAGTATTGAACTTTTTGAAGATATCCGATCAAATCATGTGAAAAGATATTTTTTACGCTGTCTATCCCTCCGACGACTATAACGACATCGATCGTCTGTGTCGCGATAGGATACTCTTTTATACGAGAATATAAAAGAGTATCGATGATATTTATACCGGAATTATAAGCTATATTTGTCGCGAATTTAAGGCTGAAAGATTTCGTAAGCCCGATAATCAAGGTACTCAACCCTCCGTTGGCGGAACTGCATATATAAATATCCTCTTTATTATATTTAGAAATGATATCCGAACATTTTTCGCCCAAATCGGTAAAAATAGCTTTGTCGAAGTTTCTAAAATAGTGCTTTATAACTTTTTCGTCTTTGATTTTAAAATAGGTGCTGCCTATATCTATAAACAACCTTCTCATAACATGATCCCTATATCGTCTATGATCTTGCCGACAAGCGCGTTTTTATTTTTTCCCAAAGAGAGTTTATCCCTTTCGAATCGAAAACTTTTTTGGGAGATAGGAAGATCGCCTTTATCGTAGATTCGTATATTTGCGTTTTTGTCCCGTACGGTTATGACTTTATTGTTGTTTATGATATGCGGTGAAAAAGGTATCTCTATATATCCGTTTTTTATCGCGTTAAAGACTTTTCTCCATAAGGTATCGGCGCTGTCGTTTAACACGGCTTGCATGATTTCCGTTACCTCGGCTTCTAAATTTTCCTCTTCCTCTTCATCTTTTATCGAAGGAATTCCTTTTAAGATACCGAGAGTATATTGTACTTTGGATACTGCGGAAGCATTTGACTCTTTGGTCGGAATACCGAAAGCTTCGTCTTTTGTCTTCGTTATGATCTTATCCGCCCCCACAAGAGCGGCTATAACGGTGCTTGCCGTTATAAGAGATTCGGAATGCTCCTTATTTCTGGGAAAAGCTCCCATCCACTGATGATAAACAAGGTTGATCGCCGCATCGTTATATCCGAACTCATCGGCATATTTTCTTGAAAGTTTTTTTAAGACATTCGATATGACGATATCCTGCAATAGTGTTCCGGTTTGTGAAAAACTAACGGAAAAAGATTTAACGCCCTCTTCCAGAGATAAAAGCATTTCGATAATCTGAATAACTATAACGATAACCGGAGGCTGCAGCGTAGCGCTGAGAGGTCCGAAAGATTCGCGATTTACGGGCTCGTTTAATTCGGAATATTTAGCACATACTTTTTCGACATATTTCCAATATATAAACGCTTTATCCAGAGGAAAATTTTTGGAATACGGCAAAAGATATGTTATAGGACCGCCCTCTATTTCAAAAATCCCCGAAGCCAAAGCGATTTCGACCAACAATCTGGCATCGGGAGTTCCATGACGCAAACTTACGGGGATATTGAAATGCTCGATCATTTTACGGGTAGTTCGATATCCATGATTTATCAGAGGATATCCGTTTAACATATCTACATCGTTCTCTTCCGAAAGCCTTAACATCTTCTGAGCGCTGGCGTAATCGTTAAGTCTCGTATTGGAATCTATCGTAAGCGGCAGTACATCCACGCCCGCTTCACTAAACTCTTCATAGAGTTTGAAAACTTTCTCATATGTAGGAAATCCGCCTCTTGGCTGGACGAGAATTTTATCTTCATGTTTAAAACGATGTGAAATAAAAAGATTTTTATCGGCATTTTTTATAAAAGATTCAACTTCCGAAAAATCAAAATGATCTACATATTCATTACCGAGTATCGCCTCTCTCTCCCTTTGTAACAATCCCACTACGCTCTCTCCTTCAAATACGCTTCGAGCATATCCAAACCGTCGTTCAAATCGACCTGATGAAATACCATATCAAAACCGTATAATTTAAATTTTGGAATTATTACGCTGCTTTCGACTTCGCCTACCGCGAGATTTCCTCCGATAGCAAAAACGACATCTTTTAACGCGTACCTGCTCTTTAAAACCGGAAGATCTCTCGACCATCCCTCCGCCTCGCCGTTTAAAGAAGAAATCAAAACGACATCCGCATCCGTCTCCACCGCGGCGTCCATAAACTCTTCAAGATATGTATTGACGCCGAGATTAAAAACCTCAAAACCTCTTTGATTCAAAGATATATCGATAAGCCTGTTGGCTACGACATGAACATCGTTTCCAACTACGCCCGTAACTATTTTCATTTTACCGCACCTTTATACTCTTTACCGAAGAACAAAGATATTTTATCGGATATTTGGTTAATTAGAATACAATAAGAGATAGAAAAAATTTAAAAGGATATCTCATGAAATTTCAAACGGCGGATCTATGCGACGCGTATCGGGATCGATTACAGGTAGCCGCTCCCGTTTTTCGCTCTTACGGGGGTGTCGATGCCTGTTACGGCAAAATCACGACGATAAAGCTCGACACGGACAACAGCGCTTTGGCGGCTCTTTTGAAAAGTGAAGGAAACGGGCGTATAGCGGTAGTCGATGCCGATGCGAAATACTGCGCCGTCGTCGGAGACACGCTTATGGGATTCGCATTAAAAAACAATTGGAGAGCGATCGTAGTTAACGGTTATGTAAGAGATACGAAATATACAAAAAATATTCCCGTGGGTCTTTGGGCTCTTGGAACTTGTCCGAAAAAAGGCTCCCGTAAGGCTCCCGCGCTCAGTTGTACGGAGCTTAAATTCGCAAATATAATTTTCAAAGAAGGAGAGTATCTATACGCCGATGAAGACGGCATAATAACATCTAAAAAAGAGCTCTCTTTGCCTTAAAAAATAATGTTTACCATTTTACACACAAAGTCAAAATTTTTATCTACTTGATCGCTTAAAGCCGATTTTTGAGTAAAATTTATTGTACACTTAAACAAGAAGCGACTTAAAAGCTACTTTAATAAAAACTAAATTTTACAGGAGTAATCCAATGCTTAAGGCTATTTTGAGAAATTCAACGGCTCTTGTCTTCACCGCTTTGATAATAGGATGCGGAGGCGGAAACGGTAATAAAAACAATAACGACTCGCAAGATATAAACAATACGGGCAATCAACATTTAAACACATCGTTTAGCATAGATGCCGGCAGCGACAAAAACATATCCATAAATCAACCGGTTATTTTAAACGCTAGCGCGTCCGGCGCCTCTTCGCCTTTGACTTTTGTATGGAAAGAAGGAGATAAAATATTAGGAACCGGCGCGACTTTGACGATAAATAACTTAAGTAAAGGCGAACATACGATTACCGTAACGGCTACCGACGACAATCAAAACAGCGCTAGCGACTCGGTTATCATAAAAATATTCGGCTATCTTGTCTCCAAAAAAAATTATGATTCCGACGGAGACGGCATTCCAAACGCAACCGAAATAACAAAATACGACATAAACGGAAATACGATATCGCTTGAACTAGATCGAGATAACGACGGTAAGATCGACTATAAAGAGAGTTACAAATACAACGCTGCGGGAAAGGTTATCGAAAAAAGCTATGATGAAGACGCCGATTCAAAGATTGAAAGAAAAGAGATATATTCGTATGACGACAACTCGAATCTAACCTCTTTAAGCATAGATGAAGACGGAGACGGAAATATCGACTATAAGGAGATATATACTTATAATCCAAGCGGTAAACTCGTAAAAAAAGAGTATGATAAAAACAACGACTCGAATATCGACGCCATAGAGACTTACACTTACGATAAAAACGGTAATATTTTGACATATATTAGCGATGAAGACGCCGACGCTCAACCCGAATACAAAGAGGGTTTTATTTATAACGCTCAAAACAGACTTGTAAAAAAATCTTATGACCGAGACGGCGACGGAACATATGAAAGCAGTGAAACATATAGCTATGACGACGCGGGAAATATTTTAAGCTATAAAAACGATAAAAACAACGACGGATCGATCGATTACAGCGAAAGTTTCACATATAACGCTCAGGGTAAGATTTTGACAAAAAGTTACGATACTAACGGCGACGACAAAATCGACAGTAAGGAAACATATACTTACGATGCTAACTCAAACCTTACTAAATACGCCAGCGATGAAGACAACGACGGGAAAATCGACTACGCGGAAATATATACATACGATGCCGACTCAAACATACTCACAAAAAATTATATCAACAACGATAAACTTAGCCGAAAAGAGATATATACATACGACAATCATGGAAATAAATTATCAATGGAAATTGATGAAGACGGCGATGGAAAAATCGACTATAAAGAGACATTTTCATATAGCTGATCATATCACCGCGCCAATAAATATTCTTATTTTTTGGCGCGGTGATGACTATTTTTCAACTCTTTTTGCATATTTTTGCTCAAGAAGATATAGTTTACCAAGATCATATCTAAGTTTTGTCAAATCCGCGCTTTGCTCGACAATATAAGGCGTTAGCATCAAAAGCAGCGTCGTTTTGTCATGACTAGTTCTTTCAAATTTAAACAATTTTCCAAATAGAGGAATATTACTAATAATCGGAATCCCCGTTTTGTTTTTACTCTCTTTATCTCGAACCAATCCTCCTACGA
The DNA here is from genome assembly GCA_027081495.1 of Campylobacterales bacterium. Classification (GTDB taxonomy): domain Bacteria; phylum Campylobacterota; class Campylobacteria; order Campylobacterales; family QNZT01; genus QNZT01. Next base: position 9,080 of record JALWKJ010000229.1, read on the forward strand.
TTATAGTTTCGCCGTTTTTTACGATAGCTGAAGTTTTAACTACTCGTTTTGTTGTTTTTGGAAGTCCTGCAAGGCTTCCTGGAAGTATATCTTCGGATGAAATTTCTACTCCCAAAGCGACTTTTCTATCGGCGGAAATTCTGGGTTTTATTTTAAGAGTCAATCCTATATCTTCTCTGTTGTATATATTTCGATTTATATCCGTAGTAGTGGAACCTACGCTGCTTTGGGATACGACTGAGATCGTTTTACCGACATAAATGGAAGATTCTTCGTTATTTATACATAGTATCGAAGGTTCTGAGAGAATATTTGCCGCATTTTTTTCACTTAAAAGAGAAACGGCTGCGCCGAGTGCAAGAATCTTTTTAACATTCGGAATATCAAGATTTATACTATTGGCAAGCTTTAAAGCGGCTCCCGCATCATCAAGTCCCATTTTATTGCTCAGCGCATACAATCCGGAACTATCGGAAACTCCGCCTATAATTCCATACTGCATACCTATTTCCGAAGCTTTGTCATTATTTATCTCAAGTATCTTGGTTTTTACATA
>JALWKJ010000230.1 GCA_027081495.1 Campylobacterales bacterium
CGGCGAGAGAGCGGCGATCGCCGGGGCGATAAGCGGTGCTAGACATATACATACTTTAGCAAAAGAGTATGGCGTCGCGGTTATTTTGCACACCGATCACGCGGCGAAAAAACTTCTACCGTGGATCGACGGTTTGATCGAAGCTAGCGAGAGTCATTTTGAAAAATACGGATATGCTTTATATAGCTCTCATATGCTTGATCTTTCCGAAGAGAGTCTTGAAGAGAATCTATCGATTTGTGAAAAATATCTCAGCCGTTTAAGCAAAATCGGTATGACTTTGGAGATCGAGCTTGGCATAACAGGCGGCGAGGAAGATGGAGTTGACAATTCCGGAGTTGACAGTTCGCTGCTTTATACTCAGCCCCAAGAGGTTTGTGAAGCGTATGAAAGACTTAGTAAAATAAGCGACAAATTTACGATAGCGGCCTCTTTTGGAAATGTTCATGGAGTTTATAAACCGGGAAATGTAACGCTTGAGCCTAAAATTCTTGATAACTCTCAGAAATATATCCATGAAAAACTAAATACGAAAGATGAAAAACCGGTAAATTTCGTCTTTCACGGCGGCAGCGGAAGTTCGATTGAAGAGATAAGAGAGGCTATAAGCTATGGAGTAGTCAAGATGAATATAGACACCGATACCCAATGGGCGTTTTGGGACGGTGTTAGAGGTTATGAAAAAAAATATCATGATTATCTTCAATCTCAAATCGGAAATCCCGAGGGCGAAGACAAGCCGAATAAAAAATATTACGATCCCAGAAAATGGCTCAGAGAAGGCGAAAAATCGATGGTAAAAAGGCTTAAAACCGCATTTGAGGATTTAAACTGTATCGATAGAAATTAAATAGTTTCATCATCCGAATTTATCGGATGATGATCGTATCCACATCTAAACATCGCATTTATAATCATATCTCTTTTCCAACAACTTTTTTACCTCCTCTTTTTGTTTGGATGAGAGTTTGCCGTTATGGCAGAGATCGCTTAGATACATCGTTATAACCGATTTTATATTGCGGTAATCGGATAGCTCTATTATGGTCTGTTTCATCGTTTCAAAATCATCGTTTACGAGTTTTATCAGATAGTTATTTGTGATATCGTTATATTTATAGTGGATTTTCGTGATCTGTTTTAGTTTTTCGATCTCTTGAAGATCCTCTTTTTCAAGTATATTATTGATTTCTTCATTCATCTTTTGATTTACTAAATATACGAGATTTTGATGCTCAAAAATTTTGTCTTGTGCATCTTTTCTTACTTTTTTTACCTCTTCGTCTATCTTCTCTTCCGCGTATTTTATGGTTTTTTCAACTTTGTCGTCAAGACCGTAAATGACTTGATTTTTTACTTTATCTTCTATAGATTTGTCTATGTCGTCTATCTTCTCTTTGATCGGTTTAAATATGCTTGCATAAGCAAATAGCGACAATATCGTGATAACTATCGTGAGCATGGTTCCAAAAGAGTTTATCTGCTCCGCCAAAATTTCGGCGGCCGGTTCTAAAATACTTCCTATCTCTCCTATGTGATCGAGCGTTAGAGGCTGGGCGGTAGCGGCGTTTTGTTTTATGAACTTCAACGAAGAGAGGTTTTGATCCGTTTCTAAACTCCAAACGAGAGTTGTAAAAAGCAAAAGAGCCAAAATGATCTTCTTCATTTTTTATCCTTTATAAAAGCAAATAATTTTTTAACATCATCTTTGGTGATAAGCATATTGATATCTATGTTGTATTTTCTAGCGTCGTGTTTTGCTTCATCAAACGGTTTGGATGTAAAAAAGGTGATTTTGGTTTTTGAAAATCTATTTTTGAGGCACTCTTTGTAGTATTCAAAACCGGCGTCTAATTCTTCGCTTATTTTAAAATCTTTTTCAAAACAGGAAAATTCGTTTTCTTTATTAAAAAGCATTCTTATATCGATGATAACGACATTCTCTTCGCTATCTTCAAGCTCGTACAGCTCTTGTGAAAATTCGGAAAAACTTTCACAGATAACGGTTTTCGTCTTTAACTCTTCTTTTATGTCGAATTCTACATTTCTTATGGTTGTCGGGTCGTCTTCAAGCCAGACTATTTTCATAAATTATCCTTTCGCCTTGAATTTTTTTGATAGAGATTGATTCATCTCTTTCATGATCGCGCTTTGATTAATCCTCTTTGCGGGGATGGTTAGTAAAAAACGATTTTTATACCC
>JALWKJ010000231.1 GCA_027081495.1 Campylobacterales bacterium
TGGAAGTATCGGAGGCGCTAGAGGAAATTGTGAAAGCTCATATCTGTTTCAAAAATTTACGAGAGAAGTCTTAAAGTCGCCTCACATAGACAATTGCGCAAGAGTTTGTCATGCGCCTTCGCTTAAGGGTATGCGTTCTGTCGTAGGCGAGGGCGCCGCGACAAATCCGTTTTCCGATATATACAAAGCGGAATTTTTACTGGTTATCGGTTCAAATACGACCGAAGCTCACCCGATAGTAGCAAATAAGATCTTAGCTTCGATAAAAAAAGGAGCTACATTGGGAGTAGTCGATGTAAGAGATATATCTTTAGCAAAATTTGCAAAATACAATGCTCTTATCCCTTTTGAGGCAAATCTTTTGTTTTTAAATATGATGGCTTATGTAATAATCTCCAAAAATTTATATGATAAAGAGTTTATAAAAAACCGCTCAAAAGGTTTTGAAATATATAAAGAACAGATATTGAGCGATCCTTACGCAAATCCGAATTTTTTTAAAAATATAAAAGGCTATGAATATTTAAGCGATATGATTGAAGATATCGCTATAGAATATGCGTCAAAAAGATCGATTATACTTTGGGGTCTTGGAGTAACAGAGCATATTGACGGCAGTTACGCTGCGGCGGCAATTTGTAATCTTGCGGTAATGACTTCGAATATCGGTAAAAAAGGAGCCGGTTTGATGCCCCTTCGCGGGCAAAACAATGTTCAAGGAACATGCGATATGGGTTGTTTGCCCTATTATCTTCCGGATTATCAAAAGCCGATTATCGAAGGTAAAAAAACTCCCGATATGATCGATGGCGTGTTAAACGACGAGATAAAAGTGCTTTTTAATATGGGTGAAGATATAGCGCATATCCATCCAAATCAAAATAAAATCCATAAGGCTTTAAAGAGACTCGATATGCTTGTCGTGTGTGAGCTCTTTGAGAATGAGATCACAAAATTCGCGGATATAATTTTTGGAGTCAAAAGTACTTATGAAAAAGTAGGTGTTTATATCAATGCCGAAAGAAGGCTGCATCTCTCACAGTCGCTTGTAGAAAATGAACTTCTTGACGATTGGGAGGTATTTGATAAAATCTCAAAATATCTCGGTTTCGATTTTGATTATAAATGTTCAAAAGATATATGGAAAGAGGTGCAGCAAAAAGCTCCTAAACGATTTTTGGGAGCTGATTATGAAAAACTAGAAGCTTTCAGAGTTGACGGATTGCAGTGGCCAATAGCCGAAGAAGATACGCCGATACTTCATGAAAATGAGTTTGCAACGGCTGATAAACTTGCCGCTTTTAGATATAAGCGCTACTATTTGAGAACGATGGTTAGAGAATTGATCGAAAATAGAAGAAGAGAATTTTATCTGACAACCGGACGCGTTATAGCTCACTACAACAACGCTTCTCAGACAAATCAGTGTGAAAAATTAAAAAGAAGGCACTTTGAAGATATTTTACTTATAAGCAGCGAAGATGCGGTATTTGTTAAAGATAAGAAGAGGGTCGTGCTAATATCAAGATACGGCAAAAGCGCGCCTCTTAAATTTAAGATTACGGATACTATTAAAAAAGGAACGCTCTTTGTCTCTTTTCATCATGCAAAAAGTCGTATTAATTTCCTTTTTGGGGATGAATGCGACGAACTTACGAAAACAGCCCGTTTTAAATCCGTAAAGGTTAGCATTGAGTAGAGAAAAAGGAGATTTCGCCGAACAAAGAGCCGTTGATTTTTTAAAAAAAATCGGATTTAAGATAATTGAGAGAAATTTTTACTCAAGATTTGGCGAAATAGATATAATAGCCTTAAAAAATCAAACGCTTCATTTTATAGAGGTAAAAAGCGGACAAAACGAACCGGCTTTTAAAATTACCCCTTCCAAACTTTCAAAGATTATAAAAACGGCTCAAATATATATGAGTAAAAAGAGTCTTGATATCGATTTTTGTTTCGATGCGGTGATTGTAACCGAAGATATAAATTTTATAGAAAATATAACTTTATATTGAGTTCTCTAAAAAATGATGTTTGTCGGTACGGTGATAAATGTAGCGATCATGAGAAGCCGCGAAAAATCAAACGCCGTTATAGTTTGATTTTTCTCTCGGCAAATATTAAAGCTCTTCTTCCAAAGGCAATACCGTTACACTTACCGTATCCCAAGCCGCATGATTGTTATCGTTATCGGTTATTTTTACCAAGATATCGTGAGTTCCCTCATCATATGTTTTTGTAAATCTCTTTTCTGTTGAAAGTATTTCACCGTTTTCGCTCCACTCATAAGTATAGTTACCGTCTTTACAAACGACTCTTGCATCGAGCGTAACATTCGTATCGGGATATGTTTTTATATCCGCACCGGCATTTGCTATCATTTCTATATCCTCTTTATCGATATCTACGAGAATACACACTCGATCGTTTGAAATATTTCCTTTGTCGTCAACGACGCTGAGAGTTTTTTCATATATTCCGCTTTGATAAAAAATCCTTGTAAAATTTGAATCGGCGCTTAAAATATTATAGTCCATATCAGTCCATAAATATGAAATGATATTTCCGTCTTTGTCTTCACTGGCGTTTGAATCGAAAGAGACTATCTCGCCTGTCGCGACATTCACATAACCCTTTTTACCGTTTGCCGTGGCAACGGCCGTTGGAGCGAAATTTGTATTGTTTGTTTCTAAAACTATCGGTTCATTGTCGATTTTTAAGATAAGTCTTGAGTTTTCGGTTGTACCAAGTGGCGAAAGAGGTGTCATATTTGTACTTTTCCCTCCCCCGCAGCCTAAAAGCACAAAAGTGCCGAGTGATAAAATTGTAGTGTGAAAAAGTGTTGATGTTTTCATAAATGATTCCTCTATATTTTAATATATAGATAAAATCGTCTTGACAGTAAAATAGTTTATAGTTGTATCTTAAAATTACTTAAATAATAACGATTAATTAAAAGGTTGAACCGCAAAGCGCTTTTTTATGAGTCTATAAAAAGAGAGGAGAATTTGAAATGTGATTATTCCTCCAAGATCAGCCGCTACATCGGCTATGCTTGCGCTTCTGTACGGGATGAAGTATTGTAAAAATTCTATAAACATACCAAAAGTCAAAAGCGCTATTACATTTCTTATACGGGCGTTATATGAAGAGGATGAACGGTTTAATAGTAAAGATAGTGTAAAAAATGCGAAAAAATGGTTTATTTTATCTTCATAACGACTTTCGATCAACGAAAAAGCGTCATTTGTAACGGCGAGATATAAAATAGATGTCGCCGTAAGCAAAAATAGTGTTTTATAATATGTTTTTTTCAATTTTAGGCGCCTTGAGTTTAGTTGTATTTACGGATATAGTTATATCATAAATTTATCTATAAGTAAAGGGTTGAAGACGAAATCGTCAAATGAAAAAGAAAATGAAAAAGATTTTCAATATTAATTTGTATTTAAGACGATTTGGGTTAAAATTCTTTCGATTTAAATAACGACCATAGATAAAACAGAGGTAAAAATGCAAAAAATCATAGTCGCTCTTGCCGGTCAGCCTAATGTAGGCAAGAGTTCACTGATAAACGCTATTAGCAACGCAAAGCTAAAAGTAGGGAATTTCAGCGGTGTTACGGTGGATAAGACGGAGGTCGTTTTTAACTTCTGTGATGAAATCAAATGTCAAGATTATGAGATACATATCGTCGATCTTCCGGGCGCTTACTCTTTAAACGACTATACGATAGAAGAGAAGGTTACTAAAAAATTTATAGAAAATCAAGATTACGATCTTATCGTAAATGTTGTGGATGCTACAAATCTTGAGCGAAATCTTATTTTAACAACCGAGCTTCTTGAGAGCGGAAGTAAAATGGTTATAGCTTTAAATATGGCCGATGAAGCTAAAAAAGAGGGTATATATATAGATGAAAAGCTTTTAAGCGAAATTTTGGGCGTTCCTTGTATAAAAACTTCCGCTTCAAAAAAAGAGGGAATACAAGAGCTTCAAAAAGCTATCGTCGAAGTATTTAAAAAGCCTTGTACTACCTCCAAAATAGTATATAGCGATGTTATAGAAGAGGAGATTTCAAAAATTGTCGATTTTTTCAGAGAGAAAAAATACCACTGTAAGATTCCTTTAAACAAAATCGCTATCAAACTTCTCAAGGAAGAGAAAAAGATTTATAAAAAGATGCATGACGATCCTATTTGGATAGAACTTTTACCGATAATTCGTCAGAGTTTAAATCATATATATATTCACTACGGCACTAAAGATCTCGAAGAGATTTTCGAAGACGAGAGGTTGGCGTTTGCCAGAGGCGCCGCTAGGGAAGTTATGAAGATTGAACAAAATAGGAGAAAAACTCTTACGGATAAAATAGATGATATACTTATAAATAAATATATAGGCATTCCTATATTTTTGTTTTTGATGTGGGGACTTTTTCAGTTGACATTTGAGATAGGCGCTATACCTATGGATTATATAGATATATTTTTTAGCGCGCTTGGAGATAAAGCCAAAGAGATATTTCCCGGAGAATTCGGATCCGTTGTAGCCGACGGCATGATCTCCGGAGTCGGTGCCGTCGTTATGTTTTTACCGAATATCATGATACTTTTTCTAGGAATCGCCCTTCTTGAGACTACAGGCTATATGAGTAGGGTTTCATTTTTGTTAGACGGTTTTTTTCATAAATTTGGACTTCACGGGAAAAGCTTTATTCCTCTCGTTACGGGTTTTGGTTGTTCGGTACCGGCGTATATGGCGGCGAGAACTCTCAAAAATGAAAAAGATAGACTTTTGACTCTTTTTATTATCGGTTTTATGAGCTGCGGAGCTAGATTGCCGATTTATGTTCTTTTTACCGCCGCTTTTTTTGATGAATCGATTGCGGGAAATATGCTGTTTGTCATTTATGTGGTCGGCGCTCTTATAGGTTTAGCGGCGGCAAAAGTTTTAAATCTAGTCGTTTTTCGCGGCGAAGACGAACCTTTTGTCATGGAGATGCCCAAATATCGCTGGCCATCTTTGAGACTTCTTTGGCATACGGTATATTCACAGGCGAAAATGTATCTTCAAAAAGCCGGTACTTTTATATTGGCGGCATCGGTTTTGGTTTGGTTTGCGAGCAACTATCCAAAACTCCCCGAACTTGAAAAAAGTTATGAGCTAAAGATAGAGAAAGTTCAAAGCGAGGGTGAAAAACAAGCTCTTAAAAACGAGTTGCAGGCAAAACTTCTTGAAGATAGTTATCTTGGCCGTATCGGAAAAGCGAGTGAATTTTTCTTTGAGCCGTTAGGTCTTGATTGGAAGTTGGCGGTTGCTCTTGAAGCCGGGCTTGCGGCTAAAGAAGTTGTGGTTTCTACTCTTGGGGTGCTCTATTCTTTAGGAGAAACGGATCAAACCTCCAACTCTTTGAAAGATCAAATAAGAAAAAATATCCCTTTGCCTACGGCTTTGGCATTTATCGTATTTGTCATGATTTATCTGCCTTGTTTTGCGGCGTCGGCGGTTTTTACAAAAGAAGCCGGCGGAGTGAAATATTTGTTATATCTGTTTATATTTACAACCACGACCGCCTGGATTTTGAGTTTTATAACATATAAAGCAGCAGGAGTATTTTTATCATGAAAAACATTTACCATTTAAAAGTCGGCGATAGAGGTATCGTCGTTAAAATAAATGCGGGAAAAACTCTAAAAAGAAGGATGAAGTCTTTTGGCATATATCCCGGAGTGGAATTTGGTGTCAAAGCTTTCTCTTTAGGTAAAAATAATGTCGAGCTTGAAGTTGGAAGAACACTTATCGCTCTTAGAAAAGAAGAGATGGACAAAATTGAAGTTCAAAGAAAAGACGATGCTTAACCAGATAGCGTTTATCTTACTTCTTTTTTGTACTCTTAATCTTTTTGGAAATACCGATACTAAGGGTTATTTGAGATTCGGTATTCAAAAACATGTTCAAATAAAAACTCATTATGACGCATCTTTTGGAGGAAAAGTTAAGATAATTAGTCCAAAATTTTACTCGGTTAAAGCGGCAGTCGCATTTTACTCTTCAAACGCTCTTGCCAAAGCTCATAATGAAGGCGTCAAGTTTTACGGCGGTCATAATCAAAATGTTACATTGCTTGGCGAAGCGTATTTTGAAGCGTCTTATAAAAAAACTGATTTGAAAATCGGTCGTCAGGTTATAGATACGCCGTTTGCGGACAGCGATGATATAGGAATGATACCGAATCTTTTCGAAGCGATCACCTTGATAGATAACACTTTTGAAGATAGTCTCTTTTTTTTCTCGTATATAAATAAAATGGCGGGAATCGATGCCGCGAAAATCGAGCGATTTAGCAAGATAGGAAAAGAGGGAGTTTTTATCGCGGGAGCGGCATATGAAGGAGTTGATAATCTCTCACTCGAGGGATGGTACTATGATATAGATAAAAATACTAAAGCCGCATATTTTCAAAGTCGGTATGAGGATGAATATAAATATGGAGGTTTTACTATAGGCGCTCAATATGCAAACGAGAGATTTGCACAAAATAGATCGGCAAGCGTTTGGGGAGTTATGAGCGAGATAGATCATGACGATTTTGCGTTAACGCTAAGCGCGGCATATAATAAAACTTTGTCGCGAAATAACACGCCGGTGCGTAATTTTTTTGGAGGCGGTCCTTTTTTTAGCAGCGGCGAACATTTTACCGTCGCCGATATTGACGGTGATGGAGATATACTTTTTCTAGGACTCTCTTTTGATGTATCGAAATTTGGGGCAAAAAACTTGATGCTTTCATTTTCAAATCTTTGGATCAACGGCGAAGAAAATAAGAAGTTAAGCGAGCTTGATTTTGTGGTAGGTTACTCTATATTTGAAAATCTTTCGATTGATATGATATATAGCGATATAGATGATAAAAATGAGAAAAATAATTCATTTAAAAATTTTAGAGCATATGTCAACTATCTATTTTAGAAAACCTCTTGACAAATCATAAAAAAATCTATATAATTACACTTATGAAACTTGATAGCATCACTATCAAGTTAATTTAGACATAAGGAGTTAAATATGATGGTAACAAAATTTGATCCCTTTGCGGAACTCAAAAGACTTGAAGATAGACTCTTTCAAGCCTATCCGACGGTAAAAGAGGAGGGTACGATTTCAAGTTTCGCTCCGGTAGTAAATACGAGAGAAGATGATAAAGCTTATCATATAGAGGCGGATCTTCCCGGTGTGAAAAAAGATGATATTCATGTAGATATCAATGAAGGAGTACTTACGATTTCAGGTGAAAGAAAGTATAAAAAAGAGACCAAAGAGAAAGACTATTATAAAGTCGAAAGCAGCTTCGGTAAATTTGAAAGAAGTTTCAGATTGCCTGACGATATCGATGAGGAGAGCATCAAAGCCGAGTCAAAAGACGGCGTATTGGAGATCACTTTGCCAAAAGTGAAAAAAGAGGAGAAAAAGAAAAAAATCGCCGTAAAATAAGGGCTTTTTATCTTTTCTTTTATAAATAGAGATAAAAGGGAGTCGGTTTTAATCCCGGCTCCCTTTTTTTATGCCTAAAAAGCTATCATGAGAAAAAAAGGAAAACTCTATGAACGCCAGGATAAAAGAGTTGGTTGATCAAATTTCATCACTTGAAAAAAATCTAAAAGAGGAGATCGACAAAGAAGAATCGAAGCTCGATTATAAGATAAAAGAGGGAAAAATTTGGTTTGATAAAGAGACGATCGCCAGACAAAAAGAGGCGTTTACGGGACTTTTTAAATATCTAAAAGAGTCGCCCCTTTTATATATCTTAACCGCTCCTATTATATATGTAGTAATTGTTCCGGCAATTTTTTTGGATCTGTTTGTAACCGTCTATCAACATATAAATTTTAGAGTTTATAAGATACCTATTATAAAACGAAGCGATTATATCGTATTTGACAGGCACTATCTCGCATATCTTAATATGATTGAAAAGATCAACTGCCTTTATTGTAGTTATTTTAACGGTTTGGCGGCTTATGTGACCGAGGTTGCGGCTGCAACGGAACAATTTTGGTGCCCTATCAAGCATGCGAAAAAAGTGGCTTACAGACATACGAGATACGATCGATTCATTCCTTACGGCGACTCGGCGTATCATCAAAAGCTTGCAAAACTTCGCAAAGAGTTGCAACAAAAATAAAAATAAATTTAAACCAAAGCGCTTGCAAACTTTGTAATGTAGTAACCGCCGAATATTAGCCATATAAAAAGGATAAAAGCTAAATATATGGGTTTTAACCCCACTCCTTTAAATTTATCTATACCCGTTTCCATACCAAGCGCCGTCATTGCCATAGTCAGCGCGAAAGTATCGAGATTATTGATAACGGTTACGACTTTAAGAGATAAAAGATTTAGAGAATTAAATCCCGCGATCGCAATAAAACCCAAAGCAAACCATGGAATGTTAAGTTTTGTTTTTCTCCAAGATTTATCGGCATTTCTTGATCTGTTCATCTTTGTCAACCAAATTCCCAAGATTATTAAAAAAGGAGCTATCATCATGACTCTGATCATTTTTACGATAACCGCTATCTTTGCGGCATCCTCTCCTACGGCATTTCCCGCAGCTACCACATGAGCTACTTCATGAAGCGTACCTCCTATATATATGCCCATAGAGTCGGTTGCAAGATCCAAAACCCCGGTTTTATATAGATAGGGATATAAAAACATAGATATCGTTCCAAAAAGTACGACGGTAGAAACGGCGATAGCGCTTTTGTATGCGGATGATTTTAAAACCGGCTCGGTTGCCAGTACCGCCGCTGCGCCGCAGATAGAACTTCCCGTACTAGTTAGAATAGTCGTCTCTTTATCGAGTTTTAGGATTTTGGTTCCGAAAAAATAACCTATGATAAATGTGAGAGTTACTATTAGTGAGCTAACGATTATCCCCGCAAGCCCTACTTGCACTATGCTTTGAAAGGTGAGTCTAAATCCATAAAAAACTATAGCGATGCGAAGAAGCGTTTTTGTAGAAAAAACTATTCCCTCTCCCCACTCTTTTGGAAGATCGCCTCTTAGAGTGTTTGCATATATCATTCCAAGGACGATGCCGATGATAAGAGGGCTAATACCTAGATTTTGAAAAAAAAAGAATTCGGATATATAAGTAGCGCTTGCGGCAAAAAGCGCAACAAAAAGTAAACCATGTATGGTATGAGGACGATTTTTTTTAGAAAATGCCATTTTTTCTCCATTGTAAAAAAATTTTTAGGGGTAATAATATACTAACAGATAAACATTGATTTGTAAAATAAAAAAAACTTGATATAATAATTAAAAATTTCAATAGATAAGAGAAAATATGACGCTGAAAGAGTTGGAGCTTTTTTATAATCTATGTGAGGATTCTCATATCTCGCAACTTGCAAAAAAGTTGAATATGAGTCAATCGGCGATATCTTTGGCTATAAAATCTTTGGAAAAAAAATTGGGCGAGCCTCTATTTGATCGATTAGGAAAAAAACTCGTTTTAAATGAAAGAGGAAGAGTGTTTAAAGA
>JALWKJ010000232.1 GCA_027081495.1 Campylobacterales bacterium
CTTTTACTATCTTTTTATCGTTGAGTATAAGATATAGTCGATCTTTTTTTAAAAAAGAGGCGAGCAGCAACGCGGCCTCTTTTTGATTTTGAAGTATCAAAGAGCCTTCTTTAAGAGCTTCTTTGATAGTTAAATCACTCATCGCTCTTGACGCCGAGCCTCTTTAGTCTTTCGTTTAGCGGAGGATGCGTATAGTAAAAGAAAATAAAAAGAGGATGGGATTTTGGAAAAGTTCTATTTTCGTTCGCCAATTTTTGCAATGCGTTTGCAAGAGAAGGCGCGTCTTGACATTTTGATCCAAACTCATCCGCCGCATATTCGTTCCTGCGGCTTACCAATCCAAAAAGAGGCATAAAGAAAAATGATACGATCGGCGCAAATATCAAAAAAAGCGTCAAAATCGCATAAGGAGTCTCTTTTATGCCTATAGCTTCAAAAAGAGAGCTTGGCAAATGTCCGAATATATAAAAAAGTATAAACATTAAAAGAGCCGTCATAGAGATGTTTTTAAGTATGTCTTTATGTTTATAATGACCTATCTCATGACCTAAAACGGCTAAAAGCTCTTTTTGGTTTAGTTTTTGTATCAGCGTATCGAAAAGCACGACTCTTTTTGATTTTCCTAGCCCGCCGAAGTAGGCGTTTAAGCGGTTGTCTCTTTTGCTTGCGTCTATCGTGAAAACGCCGTCGCTTTTTAAATCAACGCTTAAAAGCAGTTTTTCTATCGCCTCTTTTAAGCTTTCATCTTCCACTTTTTTAAATTTATTAAACATTGGAGCTATAACGGTAGGATATATCATGTTGACGACGATTACCACGACGAAAATAAAGCAAAATCCCCAAAGCCACCAATATTCGCTCATTGAGATGAATTTTACGATGACAAAGGTAATCGCTCCTCCGAATATTATAAAAATAGCCGCTGATTTTAGCGTATCGGTTATATAGAGTTTTGCGTTTATGTTTGAAAAACCGAATTTTTTATCGAGATAAAATGTTTTATACAGATCAAAAGGCAAGGAGAATATATAGCCTACAATAATAAAACTAAGAACATATACGACGGATTTGAGAGTTTCGTTTTCGATCGTTATAGAGTTTTCAAGCCATTTTAGTCCAAAACCTATCCAAAAGATAAAAACCGCGTATTCAAACAGCGAGCTTAGTATATCCATTCGTTGAGTCGCTATCTTATAATCGGCGGCTTTTATATAGTTTTGAGGTTCGAGTATAATAGCTTTATCGTGTTTTTTCTTTGCGACATAACCGATCTCCATGACCGACACATAAACTTTTGTCAATATATATATAAAATATATAACTCCTATCGTAAGTAACATCTATCTCCCTAAAGCTTTTTTTAGTATGGGTATGAATTCATCGGGCGATTTATAGCCGATGGTTTTAAGATCTTTTAATAGTTTTTTCTTTTTATCATAAAAGATTATAGCCGGAGGTCCAAAAAGATTGTATTTTTTCAAAAGCTCTTTATCGTCTTGTGAATTTTTCGTAACATCGACTCGAAGCAGCGTAAATTCCGAAAAAAGTTTTACGACGCTTTGATCTTTGAAAGTTATCTCTTCGAGTTCTTTACAGGATGCGCACCATTTCGCGCTAAAATCGAGTAAGACCGCTTTATCGCTTTTTTGTATCTGCTCTTTTAGTTCTTTTATGTTTTTGACTATCTTAAAATTTACGCTATTTTCTTTTATACTATTTTGCGCGAAATTTTCGTTTCGTTTTAGTTTTTCAAGCGGATTGAGCGGATTAGTCGCGCCGCTAAACGATCCTACAAGTTCGAGAAGACCGATTAAAAAGAGTACGATCGCAAAAAGTTTTATAAGTTTTTTTTCATTTCGTATCCCTTCTTTAAACGGTTCGAACGCACCGGCATATACGGCGCTTCCTATAAAAAGAAGAGACCATAAAAAGAGCGTGACAAAAGGCGGAAGAATACGATCTAACATCCATATCGCGATCGCGAGCATCACAACGCCGAATATTTGAGAAACCAGCGTCATCCAACCGCCGGGTTTTGGCATAAATTTACCCGCGCCCGCGCCCACTATCAAAAGGGGAACGCCCATCCCCAGACTCATGACAAAAAGCGCCCCTCCACCCAAAAGTGCGTCGCCGGTTTGTCCTATATACACTAACGCTCCGGCAAGCGCGGGAGCG
>JALWKJ010000233.1 GCA_027081495.1 Campylobacterales bacterium
GTAATAACGGATCGGTTTAACGATAGTTTTTGAAGGCTTACCGTTTTTATGGATTTTTACTTTTAATTTTATCTCCGTAAAATCCATGTTCTTTTTTATCGGTTCATCGATAATCAAATCGTTCATTACCCTACCCTTAACAAAAGCTAGGTATCCTTTTTTTACTTCCCTGTTTTCAAAAGAGATCTTTATGGCTCTTTGTGCAGCAGGATTTTTCGCTGTTACCAAAATCCCGCTTGTCTCTTTGTCTATTCTGTGCGCTATATTCGCGGCGTCTCCAAAAAGGTATTTTACTTCATGTGTCATGGAATAAGATGTATCTTTACCCGTAGGATGAACAAGGACGCCGCTTGGTTTGTCAAATATCGCGATATCAGGTGTTTGAAAGATGGGCAAAAGATTTCTACTTTTTGGAGTAAAAACGATGATCCCGACGATACCGTTGATAGAGGCTGATTTTTTCACCAGAATCTTTCCGTTGACTATAACCTTTTTTCGATCGATAAGTCTTTGAGCCTCCTTCATAGAGTAGCCAAGCTCGTCAATTAAAAACTTAAAAGCTTTAATTTTCCTTGATAGATGATACTGCTTTATTTTATATGACAAAATTAATACCCTTTTAACTGGATTTAAATTCAGTTGTTATAATATATAAATATATAAAAGAGCTACATTATCTCAAATATTTTATAAAAACTACTCATAACAACAGGATATGGCATGATAGAGAGATACGCAAGAAAAGTGATGAAGGAAAAATGGACGCAACAAGCAAAATACGACGCTTGGTTGAAAGTTGAAAAAGCCGCTGTAAAAGCATGGAATAAATTAGGGCTTGTTCCCGACGAAGATTGTGAGAAAATAGTTAAAAACGCATCGTTTGATATATCGAGAATCGATGAGATTGAAAAAGAGACAAGGCACGATGTGATCGCGTTTTTGACTAGCGTGTCTGAAAGTCTGGGAGAAGAGAGCAGGTGGGTTCATTACGGGATGACAAGCTCCGACTGCATAGATACCGCGGTTGCGCTTCAAATGAAGGATTCGTTGGAGATTATCTTAGAAGATATGAAAATTTTAATGGAAGCGATCAAAAAAAGAGCCTATGAACACAAAATGACTCTTATGGTAGGAAGAAGTCACGGTATTCATGGAGAACCTATAACATTTGGACTTGTGCTCGCTATTTGGTATGATGAGATGAAAAGAAATCTTGAAAACCTAAAACAAGCCATGGATGTTATCTCAGTCGGAAAAATAAGCGGGGCGATGGGCAATTTCGCTCACGCACCTATGGAACTAGAAGAGTATGTATGCAACGAATTGGGATTAAAAGCGGCTCCTGTTTCCAATCAAGTCATTCAGAGAGATAGATATGCAAATCTTTTAAATGCGCTTGCCCTACTCGCTTCAAGCTGCGAAAAAATTGCGGTAGCGATAAGACATTATCAAAGAACGGAAGTTTATGAAGCCGAAGAATTTTTTGCGAAAGGTCAAAAAGGTTCATCCGCGATGCCTCACAAAAGAAATCCCGTGCTTAGTGAAAACATTACCGGACTTTGCAGAATGATAAGATCATATGCTTTACCGGCTTTGGAAAATGTCGCATTGTGGCATGAAAGAGACATAAGTCACTCTAGCGTTGAAAGGTTTATACTGCCTGATGGGTTTATTACGACGGATTTTATGCTTAATCGTTTAAGCGGCGTAATTGAAAAACTCGTAGTCTATCCCGAAAATATGATGAAAAATTTAAATATGACGGGAGGACTCGTCTTTTCACAAAGAGTTTTGTTAGAACTTCCAAAACAGGGGCTTTCAAGAGAAGAGTCTTATAAAATCGTACAAAGAAACGCCATGAAAGTATGGGCTGATCTTCAGCAAGGCAAATCGGCTCTTAACGAAAAAGGAGAATCACTCTACCTTCAATATCTGTTGAACGATAAAGAGTTAAGAGAAAAGCTTTCCGAAGAAGCCATAAGAGAATGCTTTGATTACGATTACTATACGAAAAATGTTGATAAAATTTTTAATAGGGTTTTTAGATAATGACAAGCAAAATGATAACCGTTACTAAAAGAAGCGGGCGAATCGAACCGCTGGATATTACAAAGATTCAAAAATATACCGGAGAAGCCGTTGAAGGATTGAAAAATGTTAGCCAGAGCGAACTGGAACTTGATGCTAAAATTCAATTTCGAGATAAAATAACGACAGAAGAGATACAAAAAACTCTAATAGGAACCGCCGTTGATAAAATAGATGTAGATCGACCCGATTGGACATTTGTTGCCGCGAGACTCTTTTTATATGATCTTTATCACAAAGTTAGTAGATTTACCGGATATACTTCGCTAAAAGAGTATTTCCAAAGAGGGGAAAAAGAGGGTAGAATCGTACTAGGACTCAAAGAAAAATACGATCTGGAAGATCTTGATAATTATATAAAGCCTCAAAGAGATTTACAGTTTACATATCTTGGTATCAGAACTTTATACGATAGATATCTATTAAAAGACAAAAAGGGAAATCCGATCGAATTGCCTCAGCATATGTTTATGGCTATTGCGATGTTTTTAGCGCAAAATGAGTTTAATCCGCAGGATTGGGCAAAGAAATTTTACGACCTCATATCGAAATTTGAAGTTATGCTCGCGACTCCGACCTTATCAAACGCCAGAACGCCGAGACATCAGTTGAGCTCTTGCTATATAGGAAGTACGCCCGATAACATAGAAGGAATATTCGACGGGTATAAAGAGATGGCGCTTTTGAGTAAATTTGGAGGCGGAATAGGCTGGGATTGGTCGAGTGTAAGAGGTCTTGGAAGCTCTATAGACGGACATAAAAACGCCGCCGGAGGAATCGTTCCGTTTTTGAAAATCGCCAACGATGTAGCCGTTGCCGTTGATCAACTCGGAACGAGAAAAGGAGCTATCGCGGTATATGTCGAGCCTTGGCATATAGATGTGCTTGATTTTCTCGACCTTAAAAAGAATTCGGGCGAAGAGAGAAGAAGAGCCCATGACCTTTTTCCCGCTCTTTGGATAAACGATATATTTATGAGAAGGGTAGAAGAAAACGGCGTATGGACGCTATTTGATCCGTTAGATACTCCCGATCTTCCTATGCTTTACGGAAAAGAGTTTGAAAAAAGATTTTTGGAGTATGAAAAAGACGAAACGATAATCAAAGAGAGAATAAACGCAAAAGAGCTTTGGAAAAAGATACTTCTTAGTTATTTTGAAACAGGTAATCCGTTTTTGTGTTTTAAAGATAGCGCAAATTTTACAAATCCAAATAAACACAAAGGCGTGATAAGAAGTTCAAATCTTTGTACCGAAATTTTTCAAAATACCGATCCAAATTATTATAAAGTCAAACTCTCTTTTGAAGACGGTTCCGTCATGTTTCTTAATGAAGAAGAGGATGTAGCGGTAGATGCGGGGATCGTTAAAAAAGCAAAAAAAATAACGGCTCTTGATAGTATAAACGGTAAACAGGTTTATATAGTCGAAAAAGAAAAGAGGGATGGAAAAACCGCCGTTTGTAATCTCGCAAGCGTCAATTTATCAAAGATAAATACCAAAGAAGATATCGAAAGAGTTATGCCTGTCGCCGTCAGGATGCTGGATAATGTGATAGATCTTAACTTTTATCCTCTGGATAAAGTTAAAAAAACAAATCTAAAAAGCCGCTCTATAGGTTTGGGTGTGATGGGTGAAGCGCAAATGCTTGCACAACAAAAGATAAAATGGGGAAGCGATGAGCATTTAACTAAAATTGACGAAGTTATGGAAATGATAAGTTACAATGTTATAAAAGCTTCTTCAAATCTCGCGCTTGAAAAAGGCTCATATCCCGATTTTGAAGGCTCAAATTGGTCAAAAGGTATTTTCCCGATAGATGTTGCTAACGAAGAGGCGAAAAAACTTGTCGATCGCGGAGGTTTGTTCGGATATATATACAATTGGCAAAAACTTAAAGAAAAAGTAAAAAAAGACGGTATGCGAAACGGTTATCTCATGGCGATAGCTCCCACTAGTTCCATATCGATACTCGTAGGTACTACACAAGCGATAGAGCCGGTTTATAAAAGAAAATGGTTTGAAGAAAATTTGAGCGGAATGATTCCCGTAGTAGCTCCAAAACTTGATGCGGAGAATTGGCAATATTATACGCCCGCTTACGATCTTGATCAAAGAGCGCTGATAAAAGCCGGAGCCGTAAGACAAAAATGGATAGATCAAGGACAAAGTTTGAATATATTTTTGACACTGGATAAAGCCAGCGGAAAATATTTGAATGATATTTATATGCTTGGGTGGAAACTCGGACTTAAATCTACATATTATCTTCGCAGCCAATCTCCCGAGAGTGAACAAAGCGTAGCCGATAGAAGTATGGAGTGTTTAAGCTGTCAATGATTGTTGATTGAATTGTATTATATTATATTTCTTTAAAAATATTAAAATTTAAATTAATTTAAATCTGATGCAAAATTCAATACAATATTTTGCTGATAGTTCGCTTAATGACAATAGTCGGTTAAGCTTCTTATTGCAAAGGAGTATTTGTAAAAATGAGCAGTAAAGTTATAATGTTCTTAGGAACAGTGATAAGCGTATTGGTTATATATCTGTGTGTATATTATAAAAAAGATGAAATTGCGTTGTTTTTGGGAGTCGATCAAGCTTTGGAGACTCAAAAAGTCGCCGCCGCAGACAAGAATGATAAAAAAAGGGATGAAACAAGCCTTGAGCCCAAAGAGGAAATAGAAGAGATAGTAGAGGTAAATTCAAAAAATGAAGCTAAAGAAAATGTTTTTGAAGAGTCGCCGGAAATAGAAAAAAAAGAGAAAGTCGTAACGGAAAAATCCGATCCGGCATTTGGTTTAATGCTCGGGGAGATGACAAAAATCGTCGGTATGTTAACACCCCGCGATAGATCTAAATCTTTGATAACATATATCGAAAATTATTGTCAAGAGCATAAATGCGATAAAGATATCAGATATAGTGAAGATATAAAAGATGTTATTTGGCAAAAAGGGATTGTAAAACTTATAAAGTTTCTCAATGAAGAGAGGATTGAAAAAGGTTCTATTTTTGTAAATAGCAATGTGTTGAAAGTCGAGGGTGAAATAACTTCAGTCGATCAAAAAAGAAGATTGACGGATATATTGACATCTCTTAAAAACGACGGGCTTGAGGTTGTAGATCAAAGCGTAGAGTTGCTTATAAATACGAAAAAACCGGATATTGAACAAGCTGAGAAAGTAAAAAAAGATGAACAGGAATCTACAAAAAATGACATGCAAGAAAAAAGCTCTAAAATATCCGGAAATGAAATCCGGGAAAAAATAGATAAAATCCTTTTAGACAATCCTATAGAGTTTGATTCTAAAAACAGCAAACTTTCCCAAAAAAGCAAAGAGACGCTTGAGAAAATCGCAAATTTGCTAAATAGCGCCGACATAAAAAAGATAGAGGTAGCTTCTTA
This sequence comes from Campylobacterales bacterium, assembly GCA_027081495.1. Lineage (GTDB taxonomy): Bacteria > Campylobacterota > Campylobacteria > Campylobacterales > QNZT01 > QNZT01. The sequence goes on from JALWKJ010000233.1 coordinate 5,503, forward strand.
CTCTCAAAAAACAGATGACGATATTTATCAAAAAGTAATAAGCCAAAAAAAATCTGATATTGTTAAAAAATATTTGATAAAAAAGGGATTGACTCAAGTAGTGTCCAAAGGATACGGATCAACCGGTTTTAGATATATCGAAAATCCGCAAGATCCTCGCAATAAACGCATAGAAATAAAAATTTTAAAATAAAGGTAATCAAATGGAAGCTATGACCGTGATTGTAATGAAGATGTTGTTTTGGCTTATAGCGGTTTTGTTAATAGGTCTGTTTTTTGGATATTGGTTTGCCAAAGCTAGGATAAAAGAGTTTTATGAGGATAAAATAGACGCGCTTCAAGAGTTGGGTGAAGCCAAAGCGAAAAGACTTGAAATAGCAAACGCAAAATACGGAAACTTGGAAGTTGAGCACAAAAGGCTTAAAAATCGCTGGCTTGAACATGAAAAAGAGATAGAATCAAATGTGCAAAAAGCCAAAGAACTTGAGGAAAAAGTAGAAAAGCTAAAGATTGAAAATGAAGAGATGAACGCTTATATGAAAAATCTCGAACATGAAAATTCAAAAAAAGATCAAGAGATTTTAAATTGCAACAGCGAGCTGGAGCAGTTAAGAAAAGATCAAAAAAATTTACTGCAAGAGCTTGAGAATCTAAAAAAAGAGCTTGAAGTATCTAAAAAAACAAGAGTCAATGATCTGGAGTTGATAAAAAAACTTGAAGAAGATGTGTTAAAAAAAGAGGAACATATCAAAAACGCGACTGATGAAATGTTGAAACTTCAGCAAAAAGTCGATCTTCTCTCGGCGGAAAAAGAGACATTTAAAAAAGATGCTAGACAATTAAAAAATATTGTAGAAGAGAGAGACGATTATGTGAAACAGACTAAAAGTCTAACCGATAAGCTGGCTTTGCTTGAAAAAGAAAAAGGCTTGCTATCGCTTAAAGTTCAAGAACTTAAAAGCAGGGTGGCAAACAGTGAGAAAAAAAAGGATGATACGATCGATACGCAAATGGAAAAAGAGATAACCGACTCGTTAAACGAGATCAAAACGCATCTAGCTCAAAAAAGCGTAGAATTAAGCGGTCAAGACAAAGCTAAAATCTTGCAGGAAATTGAACAGTTTGAAGAAGAAATTGAAAAAGAGGAGAAAAAGAGATCTATTTTAAATTTTGCAAAAGGAATATTGGCAAAACTAAAAAAGTAGTCAAATCAGTATAAACTATGTTAAGATAGATTATAATTTGCTCATACCGGGAGTGAATTATGGTCAATTTTATAGCAAAATCCGATGAACTAAGTAAAATAGTAAAAAGCCTTTCGTTAATTAAGAATTTTTTCGTATCGTCACTATTGATCGGAGAAGACGGTATCGGTAAAAAAACGCTTGCTAGATATACGCTTCCGCAAGCTGTGGAAGCGGATGGGAACGATCTTAAAGCTTTGCTTAAAGCTCTTGAACAAAATGATGAAATAATTATAACGAATTTTGAGAAAGTTTCGAATTTCCAAGCTCTAAATTTTGATAATAAAAGAATCATAGCCACCGCAAGATATCAACCCAAAGATATATATGTGGACGATCTATTCGGTTATATATATGAGATTAAACCACTTAGAAAAAGACCCCAAGACGCTAAAGAGTTAGCTAAACTTTTTTATAACGAAGCAAAAGAGGTACTCTCTATCGACGGCGAAATATCGTTTGATGTTCAAAAATTAGATTTAACCGAGAATAGCAAATCTCTTAAAAGATATGTCTATAAAGAGTTGATTCAAAGTCAAATAAGCGAAAATGAGATAAAAGAGATCATGTATGAGTTTTTTTATAAAAATTTAAACGGCAATAACGACTATAAAGATTTTCTCTATTTGTATGAAAAACCGCTCATAAGAGCCGGATTGAAAAAATACGGTTCGCAGCTTAAACTTTCCAAAATATTGGGTATAAATAGAAATACTCTTCGTAAAAAGGTAAATGAATATGGATTATAAAGAATATGACGATTATAAATTTTTTATAGAAAACGATAACAATCCGTTTATACTCTTTAACGCCGATAAAAAAATAGCGTATTTAAATATCGCCGCCGAATTTTTACTCGGGAAAGTTTCAAAATACGATATATACAATCTCTGCATGACATATGCGCCCAAAGAGTACGGTTCAAAGATGACCTACATAGATCTTAAATTCGATGATCTTTCATACTACGGTGTTACGGTAGGTTATCAAGATGAGGAGCATATAGGAATCAGGCTATATCAAAGAGTAAAAAATCGACTTATGAGCGCTAAGGAATTGAGCAAATATGTAACGACCGATATAAATATGTTGCTTGAGACTTTTATTTCGCTTTTGACTATTAAAAAAGATTACAAAATCAAACTTATAACGGATATGGATATACCTGAGTTTAAAATTTCTCAGAATGATTTTTTTAAAATACTAAGAAAATGTTTCGAGACTTTTGATACGACGCAGGGATTGTATATAGCGTTGAAGATGAGAGTGGGCGAATTTGTCTATGTCAAAAATGAGAGAACGCAGCTTGTAAAACTTGAAATAAGGTCAAAAAGAAGAGATAGAAGTCATGATATAGATATAGAAAAGTTGTGTGAAGACAATTATATAGATTTTCTATCCGCCGAAAACAAGATAAGATTAATCATACCTATGCTTAAATAAAGTTTTATCGGATTGCGCGTTAAGGGCTAAGAGAGCTAAAAGCGCTATAACCGTCGAGCTGAAAAAGAGATATTTGCCGTAAAAATAACCCGCGACCAAAGAGCCGAAAAACCCCCCGAGTCCAAAGCCTATTCCATAATAAAATTGAGACGAGAGTTTTTTGTTTTCGTAAATGATGTACAAATAACTTATCGTAGCGGAATGATAAAGCGCGAAGCTAAAAGCATGAAGGCTTTGAGTAAGATAGAGTATAGGCAGATTGTCGGGGTAACTAAAAAGAAACAGCCATCGAATTGCCGTTATAAATACGGTGATTTTGATAATTTTTAAAAGATCGTATTTTAAAAAAAACGCCTGATAGTAAAAAAGTAAAATCTCACATATGACTCCAAATGTCCAAAGGTAACTGATAGTAGTAAGATCAAGTCCGTGTTCGTTTTCATAAACGGTAAAAAAACTATAAAACGCCCCAAAACTTACCTGCATCAAAAAGATTGAAATCCAGAGAGGAAGATTTTCGTAAAAATCAAATTTTTTTCTCTCTTTGTTATCGCTGTTTGAAAAAGAGATGTCGCTTGTCGATATGATGTATCCGAAGATTACGCTGCAAACTATAGTAAAAGCCGCAAAGTGTATTCCGATATATGGATCTTTAAGCAGTTTTGGAAGAACAAGCGCCACGATTATGAAGCCAAGAGAGCCAAAAAGCCTCGATTTTCCGTAGTTCTCCTTTTTTAGGTACTTAAGGGCGTAAATTTCGATATATGGCAATACAAGTCCCGTGGAGACGCCGTAAACGATGTTTGAAAAAGCAAAAAGATAGAAATCTTCAAGACTTAGATAAAAAAGACCTACGGTAACAAGCATAAAAAACAGAGCTATATGAAAAAGCTCTTTTGTTAGTTTAAAACGCTTTAAAAAGAAAAACGGCGTGATAAATCTCATAAGAGGGGAGATAGAGAAAATTATACCGATTTGAAGAGGAGTGTAACCGATATTTTGTAGAATTTTAGGTAAAAATATAACATAGACGCCGATTAATGAAAAATAGAAAAAGAAAAAAGCCGAGATGTTAAAAAAACGCCATCTCATGAAGAGGTTTTTATAACAGATGTTCCGCTAAGTAGATCATGAAGCGATCTTTTGTCTTTTCTAAAAATAGTAACAAACAGTCCGAAGAAAGATATTAGAACGAAATTAAAAAATAAAAATCTTAAAATAGCCGATATCGCATTCGGTTTTTCTCCGCTTTGGTTGTCTATTATCATAAGGTCGTATGCTTTTAGTCCCGGTGTCTGTCCGGTTTTTACATAAAAAGCCGTCACGACTCCTCCAAGCAGTAAAAATATATAAGTCCACGCCATTAACTTGTGTTCGCCTACTCCTCCATCACCTTTTAAGCCGTCAAAAACCAGATATATAACCAGATAAAAAATAGGCATCGCGAGCAAAAAAGAGTCGGTAATAAACGCTTTGATCCGTTCGCCTATCGTGGCGTATTTATACTTTTGCGTCTCTTCTTTTGATTTGCCCTTTTTTTTCTCTTTTTTGGGTGTGATTTTGTTTTGTTTTACATCTCTCCAACGCATCTGTTACCTTAAGATTCTTGGAAGCGTTATTCCCGTTTGCGCCTGATATTTACCTTTTTTGTCGGCGTAAGTCACCTCGCATTCTTCGTCACCTTCAAGAAAAAGTACTTGCGCGATCCCTTCATTTGCGTATATTTTCGCCGGAAGAGGGGTAGTGTTTGAAATCTCTATCGTTATATGCCCCTCGAAAGCCGGTTCAAACGGTGTTACATTCACTATAATACCGCATCTTGCGTAAGTGCTTTTTCCAAGACAGATCGCCAATACATTATTGGGCATACGAAAATATTCGACCGTCCTAGCCAAAGCAAAAGAGTTAGGCGGTATGATTGCGATATCCGCCTCTATGTCGATGACATTCGCATCGTCGAAATTTTTAGGGTCAACGACGGTTGAATTTACATTCGTAAATATTTTAAATTCTCTACCGACCCTTATGTCGTATCCATAGCTGCTTAGACCGTAACTTACGACATTTTGACCTATCTGCTCTTCGCAAAAAGGCTCGATCATTCTCTTATTAAGCGATTTTTCCCTTATCCACTTGTCGGATTTTAATCCCATATCTGCTCTTTGTGCTTTTTTATAAAGATTATATCACACGAACTATTAAGCGCCTAAAACGATACTTTATCTTATAAAAAAAGTGCCCGTTATTATCTTTTTTTCGTTATTATTACGCAAACGATTAGGAGATTTCATGAAACATAGTGAGATAAAAGAGTTGATATCCATATTTGATGAAAGCGATATCACAAAACTAAAGATTAACGATAAAGAGTTTTCCATAACTCTTGAAAAATCCGTTTTATCCCATTGCGTAGAGCAGCAGCCAAAAATCCAAATAGCACAGACGGCACAAGCGGCGGAGTCGATAACGCCCAAAACAGTTCCAAATTCCGCCGATGTCGTAACGATCAATTCGCCTATGGTCGGTACATTTTATGTCGCTCCAAGCCCCGGTTCCGCCCCTTTTGTTAGAGTGGGGGATAAAGTTTCAAAAGGAGATACCGTTGGAATCGTAGAGGCGATGAAGATCATGAATGAAATCGAAGCCGAATTTGATGCTAAAATAGTAAAAATGCTTATCGAAGACGGACAACCGGTCGAGTTTGGAACTCCTCTATTTGAAGTGGAGAAACTTTAATGTCAATAGAAAAAATTCTCGTCGCAAATAGAGGTGAAATAGCGCTAAGAGCGATTCGTACTATCAAAGAGATGGGTAAGCAGGCGATCGCCGTTTATTCTCAGGCCGATAAAGAGGCTCTTTATCTCGATTATGCGGACGCTTCTATTTGTATAGGAAAAGATCGATCCGATCAAAGTTATCTAAATATTCCAGCCATTATTTCCGCCGCCGAAGTAAGCGAGTGCGATGCGATATTTCCCGGATACGGTTTTTTAAGTGAAAATCAGGATTTTGTTGAAATATGTAAATATCACGGTATAAAATTTATAGGTCCTGATGTCGGTGTTATGGAACTTATGAGCGATAAATCAAAAGCCAAAGATGTCATGAAAAAAGCAGGCGTTCCGGTTATTCCCGGAAGCGAGGGAGCTTTAAACAGCGCGGAGGAAGCAAAAGAACTCGCAAATGAGATGGGTTATCCCGTTATTATCAAAGCTTCAGCCGGAGGCGGGGGCAGGGGCATGAGAAAGATAGAGAGCGAAGATGAAGTTGAAAATGCGTTTTTGGCGGCTTCATCGGAAGCGTTAAGCGCATTCGGCGACGGTACTATGTATATGGAAAAGTTTATTGAAAATCCTCGCCATGTCGAAGTTCAGGTTTTGGCCGATTCTCATGGGAATGTCGTGCATCTTGGAGAAAGAGATTGCTCTTTGCAAAGAAGACATCAAAAACTTATAGAAGAGTCCCCGGCTCTCGTGCTAAGCGAAAAAAAGAGAAAAGAGCTTCATGACGCCGCGGTAAAAGCCGCTGAGTATATAAAATATGAAAATGCCGGAACTTTTGAGTTTCTTGTAGATAAAAACGGAGATTTTTATTTTATGGAGATGAATACGAGACTTCAGGTCGAGCATCCGGTTAGCGAAATGGTAAGCGGTATAGATATAATAGAGTGGATGATAAGAATAGCCGAAGGAGAGAAACTTTTTTCACAAGATTCCATCGATTTGAAAGGTCATTCGATCGAGTGTAGAATAACCGCCGAAGATCCCGTAACATTTATTCCAAGCCCCGGGAAGATAACAAAATGGATACCCTCTGGCGGTAGAAATGTAAGAATAGATTCTCATGCCTATGAGGGGTATGTGGTGCCTCAGTATTATGATTCTATGATAGGCAAGCTTATCGTATGGGGCGAAAATAGAGATAGGGCTATAGCGAAAATGAGAGAAGCCTTGAGAGAATTTCGGGTTGAAGGTATTAAAACGGTTATAGATTTTCACTCGGCTATGATGGATAATCCGGACTTTCAGACAAATAATTTCGATACAAACTATCTCTCATGAGAGAAATAATTCTGGTTCGCCACGGCGAACCGGATTTAGAAATCCCGCAAAAAATAAGCGCAAATGAAATTCCTATCTTTTTACAAAAGTATAACAGCGCCTCTTTAAAGCAAAATTCTACCCCCTCAAACAAACTTCTCTTTTTATCTCAAAACGCCGCCGTTGTTTGCAGCGATCTTGTTAGATCGATTCAAAGCGCGCAAAAATGTTCCGTATCGCCGTATATGGTCGATACTTTGTTTCGCGAAAGCATACCTCCTTATTTTCAAAACGATTTTTTTAGATTTACGCCCAAACAGTGGTTGGTTTTTTCAAGATTGTTGTGGCTTATAGGTTTTTCTAACAATGGCGAGTCTTTGATCGGAGCAATAAAAAGAGCGAAAAAAGCGGCGAATATATTGATAGAACTTTCAAAAAGCGAAAGAGTGGTTCTTTTCGGTCATGGTCTATTTAATATTCTTATAGCAAAAGAGTTAAGAAGAAGGGGATTTAGCGGTAAAAAAGTCCCGGCAAAAAAACACTGGGACTACGGTAAATATATAAAACTCAAAGATCGCATCTAAAATCGCTGTTGCTGTCGATAGTAATCTTCTCTTCTTCCGTAAAAGTTTTGATCTTTTGATCTTCATCTTCGAAAAGAATTTTTATCTTAACGGCGCCGTCGAGTGTCGCGGGACAATAGTTTATACGGTAAAAACTGCTGTTGTAGAGAATATCTTCGTAAGTTTGAGTAAAAGCGCTTTGTATATTTTGCTCGGAAGCTTCAAAGTGATGATCTTTTCCGCTTATCTCTTTAAGAGTTTCGTTATCCGCTTTACCTATTCCTATAGTGTAGTATTGAATCTGGTCTTTAAGCGATTTTAACATCTCTTTTTTGCCGACTATTCCAGCCTCGTCTCGACCGTCCGTAAAGACAACGACCGATCCTATCTCAAAACCGTTTTTATTTTCACAACCAATCCATGAACAGATCTTTTCACCGCTTTGTTCTATCGCGCCGTATAAATTGGTAGAGTTGTATCCTTTTAGATATGTGTTTACGAAGTTTGGATCGGTTAGTTGTTCAACGGCATTTTTCAAAATCGTGAGATTCGCGGTAGGAAATTCCGTTTGCGGGCTTAACGCGAATATAGATTTTTTTGAGTTAAAATAATAAATAGCTATCTCGAAATTTCCGCTTTTAATTATGTTGTCGATAAAATCGTTGCTTGAATTAATAAGTTGATTGCAGACGCTGTCGCTGTTACTGTCGCCGCAACCGCCTTCGAGAATCGAGCCGGAAAGATCCAATAAAAGTAAAATTTTACTTTTTACCGTATTATCGGTTTTTTGGACTCTTATGATACTTTCATCTTTGATTTTACCGTTTTCGACCAAAGAGTAGTGATATGAGTCTTCAAGCAGATCTATTTGTTTGTAAGATATCGGTTTGTTAAGCGTTCTGATAATCGTCTGAAAATGTCCGCCGTCAATATCGTTGTTTGCGACAAACCGACTCTTCTTGACCGTGATTAACTGAAGTTTTCCGCTTGATTTAGTACTAAGAGACGAACTCTTATTTTCATCGGCAACTCTGCCGCAACCGCTTAAAAATAGGAAGATGGTTATTAAAACCGCTATTTTAGACATAGATATTCCTTCTTAAGGTTTTCTTATAACCTTGATATTTGCTTCGGATTTTTTCTTTTCGAAATACGAAATAAGATTTGCCTGTTCCTGCTCTTTCATCAACCTCATGAAGATATTTTGTTTTACTTGTTCGTATGAAGCGGTAATAGGAGCTTCTTTTTTCAAGATAAAAAACATTGCGGAATATTCTCCCAAATTTACGATCGGAGTAAATTTTCTAAGGGGAGTTTGTAAAAGAAACTGAATGAGTCTTGGATTGGTCTTGTTGGGATCGAGGGTTTTTGTAGTAATTTTTACATTCGGAAGCATTAGCATTGGTCGCATTTGAATAGCTTGAAGAGCTTGGGGATCTTTTGCCGTATATTCCTGGATTTTAATTTTTCCGGCAATCGTAAATTCGTTTTTATGTTTTTCGTAAAAGGCTTTCATCTGTTCGGGTGTCGGTTTTTTCATTTTTCCTTCAAGGATGATCTGATAAAGCTTCTCTTTTTTTATGATATTTTCTATATCTTTTTGTAAAGACTGCAGGGTTTTTCCCTCTTTTTGTAAAGCTTTTTGAAACTCTTCTTTATTCATGCGGTTTTGTTTCGCAATCTCCTCTACTCTTTTGTTTATTTCGTCGGGAGTAGCGTAAATTCCGAGTTTTTGAATCTCTTCCTCTTCTATCTTCTCTTGTATGAGCGAGTTTACGGCGTCTTCTTTGGAAATATGTTTTTGCCGGCTTAGTTTTTGAATCTCATATATAGTAATTGGATTTGAGTTAACCGTCAACGCCACCGCTCCCACGGTTTTTGCAAACAGAGAGATCTGAACTATCGCTAAAATTAAAAAATATTTTATCATGGTTAAAATTCCTTGCATTAACTCTGCTTGAAGATTATAACACATTATGCTAAAATTGCTCCAAAAAGGCATATATAATGATCACTACTCGTTTTGCTCCAAGCCCTACCGGGTATTTGCATATAGGCGGACTTAGAACCGCGCTTTATAGTTATCTTTGGGCGCGTAAAAATAGCGGGAGGTTTTTACTTCGTATCGAAGATACGGATCTTAAAAGAAATTCTCAAGAAGCCGCCGAGGCTATAGAAAAAGCTTTTAAGTGGGTGAAATTATCTTTTGACGATGAAGTAGTTTATCAGTCTAAAAGGTTTGATATATATAAAAAATATATAAAACAACTTCTAGATGAAAAAAAAGCTTACTATTGTTATATGAGCAAAGAGGAGCTTGACGATTTGCGCGCTATGCAGCAAAGCAAAAAACAAAGACCGAGATATGACGGGAGATATCGTGATTTTAAAGGCGTTCCACCCGAAGGGATAGAGCCGGTAGTGCGTATAAAAGCGCCGCATGACGCGGTTATAAGTTTTATTGACGGTATAAAAGGAGAGATAAGTTTTAAATCGGAAGATATTTTAGACGATTTTATCATTGCAAGAGCCGACGGTACGCCTACTTATAATTTCGTAGTCGCTATCGATGACGCTTTGATGGGTATAACGGATGTCATTAGGGGAGACGATCATTTATCAAATACTCCGAAACAGATCGTTATATACGAAGCTTTGGGATTTAAGATTCCAAAATTTTATCATGTTCCGATGATTTTAAATCCAAACGGCAAAAAACTCTCAAAAAGAGATGGAGCAATGGATGTCATGGAGTATAAAAAAATGGGATATCTTCCCGAGGCTCTACTAAATTTTTTGGTTCGTTTAGGATGGAGTCATGGTGATCAGGAAATCTTTTCATTTAAAGAGATGCTTGAACTTTTCGATCCGTCAAATATAAACAAATCCGCTTCCGCGTACAACGGCGAAAAGCTTTTGTGGTTAAATGCCCATTATATAAAAAACGCCTCATATGAGAGAATTATAGAAGAGTTAAAAGAGTTTAATGTCGATATAAAAGATCATGATAAAAAAGAGGTTTTGGTTGACGCCATAAGAGAGCGGGCAAAGACGCTTGTGGAGTTTGCGGATATGGCAAATTCTATCTTGAAACCTCCAAAACAATATGATCAAAAAGCCGTAAAAAAATTTATAAGCGAAGAGTCGCTGGAAATACTTTTGAAATACGCCGCTTTTTTGAGGATTTACGATAAAAAACTTCATCTTCCCGTCGATTTTGAAGAAGCTACCAAAATATTTATGAAAAAACATGATTTAAAGATGAAGCAGCTTGCTCAACCTGTTAGAATCGCGATGGTCGGAAGTTCAACCAGCCCTTCGGTATATGATGTGCTTAGTATAGTAACGGTTGAAGGGGCGATAGATAGAATAGAAAAATTTATAAAATATATAAAAGGTTAAATAATTTGGAACATTTTAAAGAAGAGACATTAAAATATCATGAACACGGTAAAATAGGAACGCTGATTACAAAGCCATGCAACACGCAAAAAGACCTTTCTATGGCATATACGCCGGGAGTTGCATATCCTTGTCTTGAGATAGAAAAAAAGCCGTCTTTGGCATACGAATATACGAACAAAGGAAATCTTGTAGCGGTTATCACCGATGGAAGCGCGGTACTTGGGCTTGGAAATATAGGCGCTCTTGCCGGAAAACCGGTTATGGAAGGAAAAGCGGTTTTATTTAAGACTTTTGCGAATGTCGATGCTATCGATGTCGAGTTAAATGTCCATACGGTTGATGAAATAGTAAGCGTTTGTGCCGCTATCAGCGATACATACGGAGGAATAAATCTCGAAGATATAAAAGCGCCGGAGTGTTTCGAGATAGAAAAGAGACTCCAAGAGATGGTAAATATTCCCGTTTTTCATGACGATCAACACGGAACGGCGATAATAACGGCAGCCGGACTCTTAAACGCCCTTGAGTTAACAGGAAAAAAGATGGAAAATATTAAAATCGTCATAATCGGCGCCGGAGCCGCCGGAATAGCAAGCGCAAAAATGTACAAAAATCTTGGCGCAAAGCATATCGTACTTGTAGATTCAAAAGGCGTAATCAATACAAAAAGGGAGGATCTTAATGTTTATAAAGCGGAATTTGCGATAGATACCGACGATAAAACTTTAGCCGACGCGTTAAAGGACGCCGATATGATGCTTGGACTTAGCGGACCTAGAATCGTTTCCAAGCAGATGGTAAAAACTATGGCAAAAGATGCGATTATTTTTGCCTGTGCAAATCCTACTCCGGAAATTACGCCCGCTGAAGTGAAAGAGGTAAGAGACGACATAATAGTCGGGACGGGAAGAAGCGATTATCCCAATCAAGTGAACAATGTTTTGGGTTTCCCGTCAATCTTTCGAGGCGCTCTTGATGTAGGAGCGAAAAAGATTACCGAAAATATGAAGATAGCAGCCGCAAAAGCGCTTGCGGCATTGGCAAAAGAGCCTGTTCCCTACTATGTAAAAGCGGCTTATAACAATCCCGATCTTGAGTTTGGCAAAAACCATATCATACCGACGCCGTTTAGCAAAGAAGTTATGGTATGGGTCGCTTCGGCCGTGGCAAAAGCGGCTTTTGAAGACGGTGTTACAGATTTGAAAACATGCGATATAGAAAATTATAGAAAAAAACTAAGAGAGATAGCGTATCTTGACAGCCGGGAAGATACGAGGCAATAGATGAATATCCAAATTTTTGCAACGGGCGGTACGATAGCTAAAAAATACGATGAAATCAGCGGTAAGCTCGTTTTTGACGACGAGCTTCCTCAAAAAATTTTAAAACAGGCTAGATCAACCGAAAAATTCGATATACAAACACTTATGCTTAAAGACTCTCTTGAAATGGATGAAATCGATAGAGAGATTATTTTGCAGTCCGTTAATAGTACGAATTTAAATAAAATAGTGATACTTCACGGAACCGATACCATGATAGAAACCGCCCGTAAACTCTCAAAAATAAAAGGAAAAACGGTAGTTTTAACGGGAGCTATGATTCCTTTTTCTTTTAAAAATTCCGATGCTCTTTTTAATGTAGGCTTGGCTATAGGGGCGCTTAGCGGTTTAAGCAAGGGCGTCTATATAGCGATGAACTCAAGGTTGTTTACTTACGACAATGTGAAAAAAGACAAAAACAGAGCCGTTTTCGACTATCTTAGAACTTAAGAATAATTAAAAAAATCCGATATTGTAATTATACAATTATAAAAGGAATTTATTATTATGACTTTTTTAAGTAAAATGAAAATTAAAACCGTTTTAACGGTTATGATCATCTTTTCTTTGATTACGATGTTGACATTTGGCTCATTGTTGGTAAAAGACAAATATGAACATTATAGCAGCTATAAAAAAGTCACAGATATTTTAAATTTCTCGGTAAAACTTAGTGAACTTATTCATCAGTTTCAAAAAGAGAGAGGGGAGTCAGCCGGTTATTTGGGTTCTGACGGTAAAAAGTTTAAGGATACTCTTTTAAAACAAAGAGTTTTAACAGATCAGAAGATAGATATAGTACAGTCTGAAAAATTTATTTCTCTTAAAAATAAATATAACTCGCAATATAAAAAAATAATAAAAACTTTATCTCGTCTGCCTCAAATGAGACAAAAGATTTCCGATAAAAAAATAGATGCGAGTGAAAGCATAAAATATTACAGCACGCTAAATGACAATATTATTGAAATGTTAAACTCTATGGTATTGTCTGAAGATAAAATAACCAAAACGCTTGTCGCTTATCTGAGTTTTATAATAGCAAAGGAAAAATCAGGAATTTTAAGAGCGTTGGGTTCGTCGGTTTTTGCAAAAGGCTATTTTGATAAGCAGACGGCGATTTATTTTGATAAATTGATCTTTGCCGAAAATGAGTTTATCAAAGAATTTAAATATTCAGCTCCAAAACATATAGTCGAAAACTATATAAATACCGTTGTAAAGGCGGATTCGTACAAAGAAGTTAAAACTTATATACAAAAAGCTTTAAGCGCCGGAATAGGAGAACCGTTAAATATAGATTCTCAAAAATGGTTCAACGCTATGACAAATAAAATAAATAATATGCAAAAAACCGAGAAAGAGATATCTAAAGAGATCATGCATTTCGCAAATGAAGGAGCGAAGAAAGAATTTTATAATTTTATAATCTTTATAAGCTTGGTATTGATTAGTATAGGTATGGTTTTGGTTTTGAGCTTGTACGCGAGAGTAAGATTTTTCTCTTCTATAGATTACCTTCATAAAGGAGTAAGCGATCTTTTGGATTATTTGAATAAAAAAGTGACCGTTCCTTCATACATAGAGATAAAAAACAATAATGAAATAAGTGAAATTTCAAAAATGATAAATGAATATATGAAGCAGCAATTCGATAAAGACAGATGCGATCTTTTGACAACAGGCGAAACTATTTTGGTAATGGATAAAATTACAAAAGGTTATTTTGATACATTTGTCACAAATGTGCCGTCTTCAGCGGGTATGAAAACACTGGCAAAAGCTTTAAACAATATGGTCAAAAACCAAAGTAGAATCTTAAAACAGGTAGATTCGCTTTTAAAACGACTTTCAAATGACGATTATTCGACAAAAATAGAGGTTGATAAAAATATGCATGGAAGTTTAAAAGATATCGTGTTATCGGCTAACTCTCTAGCGGATATATTGAGAGAAAATGCGATAAATAATCTTGAAAACGGCAGCGACTTGAAAAAGAGAGTTGAAATATTTTTGCAAACTTCTACTCACCTTTTAGATACTACGAAAGAGCAGACAAACGCAATGAAAAATACGGCGGATGCCGTAGAGGTGATGCATCGTCAAGTGGAAGAAGTTTTAAGTCATTCTGAAAAAATTACCGCTCAAGGCGAGGATATAAAATCTATTTTGACAATTATATCCGAAATTGCGGATCAGACAAATTTATTGGCGCTAAACGCTGCCATAGAGGCGGCTCGTGCTGGAGAACACGGAAAAGGTTTCGCCGTTGTTGCCGATGAGGTAAGACTTCTGGCTGAAAAAACTCAAAAATCGTTATCAAATATCAGTCTTACCGTCAACTCGTTAAATCAATCGGCTCGAGATATAGATGAGAGTATAAAAGCTCAAAGCGTTTCTATTCGAAAGATACAAGAATCCGTATCGTCTTTGGAAAATACTGCGCAAAAAAATACCCGAACAAGCAATGTTATATATGAAAGTTCGGAACAAATTGCCCAAGTTTCGAAATCGCTTGTACAAACCGCCGAAAACAAAAAGATAGAAAACGCTTAAGGAGAAGAGAGTGTCACACAATGAAATAATTCTAAACGATGATAGTTTCCTTGTTTCAGAAACGGACAAAAGAGGAGTTATTACTTTCGCAAGCGATGATTTTTGTAAAATCGCCGAATATGATGTAGATGAACTTATCGGTAAACCTCACAATATCGTCAGACACCCCGATATGCCCAAAGCCGCCTTTAAAGATCTATGGCAGACTGTTAAAAAAGGTAAAGTTTGGTCCGGTTTTGTGAAAAATAGATCTAAAACCGGAAAAACATACTGGGTTTACGCCACGGTCTATCCATATAAAAATAAAGACGGAAACGACGGATATATATCATGTCGTACAAAAGTTGCGTCAAGAGAGGAAATAGAGAAATATGACGCTTTATATAAACGAATGAAAGAGGAAGAGAGAAAAAAATAGTCGATTTTAGTAAATAAAAAATATCTTTTCAAAGCCGCTTGCAAAAAAAAATTTGATAATATGAATTAAACATACTTTCGACTATAAAGCAAGGAAAAATCTATGAAATGGAAAGATAGAAAAAGAAGCTCAAATGTAGAAGATAGACGCTCGTCTTCAGGTGGAGGAGGTTTTAAAATGCCTTCTCTTCAGACTCTGCTTTTTATATATCCTCTGATAAAACCGCTTTTAAAGAGTAAAATAGGATTATTTGTCGTTGCGGTCGGAGCTATCGCGTATATTAGCGGGTTTAATCCTCTTTCTATCATAAGCGGCTCAGGTCAAAATGCTCCGGCGACTAAAGAGCAAAAATTAAAAGACGATGAATCCGCGGCCTTTATGTCAACCGTATTGGCCGATACCGAAGATGTGTGGTCGGCTATATTTAGAAATTCGGGTTATACATATAAACCTCCCAAAATGGTTCTATATAGAGGAAGTACCAGGAGCGGATGCGGATACGCAAATGCGCAAATGGGACCGTTTTATTGTCCTAACGATCAGAAAATATATGTTGATTTGGGTTTTTTTGATGAACTAAAAAACAAATTTAAAGCATCGGGCGATTTCGCTCAAGCGTATGTATTGGCTCATGAAGTAGGGCACCATATACAAAATCTTCAAGGCACTCTCGAAAAGGTGGAGATGGCAAAACAAAGAAGCTATGGTAAAGCTGGACAAAACGCTCTTCAAGTTAAAGTCGAACTTCAGGCTGACTGTTACGCCGGTGTATGGACTCATCAAGCACAGAAAATGAAAAAGATACTTGAAAAAGGCGATATCGATGAAGCGTTAAATGCCGCAAGCGCTATCGGAGACGATCATATACAAAAACAGACAACCGGGTATGTTATGCCCGATAGTTTTACGCACGGTACATCAAAACAGAGAATGAAGTGGTTTTATAGAGGACTCAAAAGCGGTGATTTGAGAGATTGTAATACATTTGGTGGTTGAAAAAATTAAAGATGATTTATTTTATGTTATAATTTTTAAATTATTTTAAAGGTTATAACATGTATAAAATATCTATCTTATTTCTTGTTCTTATTTTTCTAGGGTGTGGCGGCAGTAGTGAAAAAGAGAATATCCAAAAAGATCAAAATCATCCCGTAGAAACAAAAACGCAGAGTGAACCCGCTGTTTCGTTAACATCTCAGAAAGTTGAACAAACACTATCTAAAATAAAAAACGATGCCGAAAATATCGTTCCTATAAATGAAAGCGATGCTCAAAATGTTATAACAGAGCCGCCGTTAAAGCCTTATAGGGAAAAATCGGTAACCGTTTATGTTCACGGCTACGATAAAGACGGGGCGACATATGACTCTGTTTACGGTTATGACGCTTACGATCCGATGCTCGATAAACTAGTAAAGCTTACGGGATTTGATACGCTAAAAAGTTACAATCCCGAAAATTTTACGAATATTATTACTATAACCCCTTATTACGGATCAGTTGCTCCGGATTATTATAGTGATAAAGATAAAGAGGATATAGAAAAAATTACGCAAAAGTATGGAGGAGGAATTCCAAGATACGCTTTAATCGTAGCAAAATATGCTAAGCATGTTATGAAAATATCGGGAGCCGATCATGTAAATTTTATCGGCGCTAGTTTAGGAGCGCTTGTGGTTAGATGGATAATAGAAAAAAATGTTGAAAATCTTGCATCGGAAAAAAAGATATTGCGTTGGCAAAGTATAGAAGGGGTTGTTAGAGGAAATAAGGTTGCTAGTAATGAAAACCTTGTAAAGTTTGTAAATCTCATTCAAAAACAGCCCATAGATGTAAAACATATGAATTACAGCTGGATAGGAAAACATCTTCATACTCCGGTAGGTGAAGCTTCAAGCCCGTACTATAAAGATATACTCGTATCTCAAATTAGTTCTACTAGAGCGACCGAACCTTTTAAGTGGCTTATGCCTAAAACCCCGAACGACGGTTATCAGGCGCTTAAAGATACTTATTTTAAAAAGGTTGATGAAAATGTTAGATTCGACGGTTTAAATTTTGCCCATACTATTTTTCATCAAAGTCATTTAGGCATAAAAAAAGATCTTGGCGCATGGGCTGGTGTAGCGACATTTTTACTACCTCACAAAAGGGTGAAAATCACGCTAACGGGTGCTACTGTTGATAATTTGCATGAAAATATCTATTTTTTTAACAAAAGCGCCGAGATAGTTTTTGCCAGTGAAGTTTTTTCTCCAAAAATTTACGAAAAATGGCAAATAAAAGATGCGATTGATGAAAGAGTTTACGATAGCGGTGCTCTTGAAATACATAAATATAAAAAAAGAGGTCAGCATAAAAATTTTGAGCAGGTATTGTTTGACGGCTTCGTATTAAAAGACGAAGAAGTTTTAAATTTAAAACTATCCGGTTTTGAGATCGATCAAAACGATATGTACGGCGTGCATGACGAATTGAACAAAAGAGAAAAATTAGGTTCAATCGTTGTGGAGGCAAAATTAGAAAACCATACTTTTGATATTGCGGCGGATGAATGGAGCGGAAGCCTCAGAGTAGAGGTTTTCGATGTTTCTAGATAATATTTAAAACTATATAATTAAAAAACAGGTATCATGTGTTTGTAAAAAAAACAAAGGAGCATAATATGGCTGATTTTAAAGAAATAGTGGAAAAATCGAAAAAAGCGCTTGATAAACTTGAAGAAAAAGTTGAAGATATAAGCGAAGACTTTACTGACGAGGCGAAAGAGTTATGGGGTGATTTAAAAAAGAAATTTTCAGGCGTAAGCGAAAAATTAAAAGAGGGCATCGGCAGTGAAACGGATGAGCTAAAAGCGAATCTCGATGTGCTTGAAGCGAAACAAAAACTTCAGGACATAAAAGAGAGCGCTGAAGAATTTACTAAAAAAATTGCCGCTAAAGCCGAGGAAGAGCTGGATATAGCCGCGTTAAGGGCTCATCTTGCAAAGATGGAAGCCGAGGATTTGTGGGAAGAGAAGAAAAAAGAACTCTCTTATGAATTTCAAGAATCGCAACACAAAGTGAAAAAAATGGCGCAGGAGGCGGCTGAAGAAATTGAAGAGTATTTTACTTCTTTGATGAAAAATTTTACCGACGAGGGTAAAAAAGCTTAATTTTTACAAATAGGGCGCTCTTAAGAGCTGCCCGATTAAAGCTCTTCATAGCTATTTGGATCAAAAACGCTGTAAGTTGTACTTCCGTCGCTCAAACGAGTGATGACTCCGATTGTTCCCCATCCGTCGGCATAATATCTATCTATTCTTGCGCCCTCGATTGTTCCGCAGTAAAAGTGAAGGACGGATCCGTAAGTCATAGGAGGGTTTTGAGGATCGGGATATGCTTGTATCGGTATGATAGCCGTGATATCGAAACTTTCGATTCTCTGTTTTAATACGCAAGCTCCTTTTTCGTTTCTTAGTAAATCTTCGTTTTTTCTTATAAGAACGGGATATTGTTCCGTACCTGAAAGGATATCGTTTGAATCGTAAGCGTTTACCGTAATATGATTTGGCGTAATCGTATCTTTTTCAACTAGTTTGTTATTCTCAAATATATGTATGATCGTATCTCCTAAATCATCTTTTATTCCCTGTATTTGATGAGTCAAAATAGTTTTTTGTTGATTAAAATAGCCGCTTGGGTCTTCTGAAGTAACCGTATATCGTTTTTTTACTATGCCTCCGACTAGCGCTCGGTAAGGAAAGAGATATCCCGTTATATTAAAATCGACGCCGGTTCCTTGCATTTTGGGAGGAATAACGCTTGCCGTATATGTGTCGTCGTTTTGATAGTTCGTATCGTCAACATTAACGCTTTCGTTTCCAAGACATCCCGTTAAAACATACGCTATTGTCAAAATAGATATAAAATTTACCAATTTTTTCATGATCGTCCGCCTTTTTTGTTTGATAAGCGGATTTTAGCATTAAAATGTGAAAAAATTAGCTTGCAAAAACCATCGCGTATAAAATCCATCCCGTTATTACCGTCAAAACAAGATCTATAAAAACGATTTTGCCGTATTTTTTATGAGGAAATGTAAAATGCACGGGATATCTTTTTGAGGATACGATAATAAGCCATAACCATAATATAGTCGAAGATACGGCAAATAACAAATGTATGCCGAATATGTAAAATAACTGACTTGTACCGTAGTATTTGCTTTGGGCTATGACGGCGTCCATTCCTCCGAAACTTATATCTAATTCCAAAGCGATAACAAGAAGATTTGTTATGACAAAAAGTGTGATTTGAGCCCATTTATGCGTATCGTAATCCTCTTTTTTCGCAAATCTAATTGCCATCAGTAACATAATGGGTAAAAATGCGGATACCAACATCATTGTATCGACGATAATATCCGCTCTTGTTCCGAAAAAACCTTCCATCATCCCGCCTCAAATCAGTTATATAAAATTATTTTAATTATATCAAATAAAACTGTGATTTAAGTGAATATTTTAGTTTTAAAAAGCTATATTGAAAAGTTGTAAATCACTGTATGCAAAGAGGCTCTTTTTCATCTGACTAACTCGCATGATTTATAAAGTTTTTTCAAAATTATCCGATTTAGAAAAAAATATTATAGGAAATTAAAAGATGAAAACACCCCTTTCTTTACTAGTCGGATTTTTAAGTAGTATAGGATATAAAGCCAAGTTCGCTTTAATAGGCGTATTTGCGTTATCGTTTATGGGATACTTGGTATTTAGCTTAATTTCCCAAAGAAATCAACAAATAGAATTTACGCAAAAAGAGCTTATAGGAGCTCAAGTAATCGTTCCCGTAAAAGAGCTGTTTATAAACACCCAAAAACTAAGAGGAACGACGATGTCGTATATTTCAGGGAATAAATCTTTAAAGCCGACCATCTTTCAGTTACAAGAGAAAGTGAAGAAAAATTTAAACGATATTGAAAAAACTCTTATCTCGGTCAATGATCAAATTTCGGGTGTCGATGAAAGAGCGAAAACCATAAAAAATCATCTATTTACTCTTATGCCCGCTTCTTTATCTCTTGCGGAAGATGGAGTTTTTAAAAGATATACGAAAATTATAAATGAAGAAATTGCCCTTATCGTAAATATCGGAGATATGTCAAATCTTATTTTGGATCCCGAGCTTGATAGTTTTTATCTTATGGACGCGGTAATAAATAAATTGCCTCTTATAATTGAAAATATCGGAAAATCAAGAGGTTTAAGCGCCGCAATCGTAAATAAAAAAAGCATTACGCAAAAAGAGTTAAGAGCGTTGAGCGAATATATGCCTCAACTTATGGGAGAGATAAAATTACTTGAAAGCGGATTTGAAACGGCATATAAAACAAATCCCATACTCAAAGAACGACTAGATCGGATTAAGAGCGAACTTGTAAAATATGTTTATAAATTTGAAACAAGCGTCAATAATCATGTGCTTGAAAATCAAGATATAAATTCCGCCGCAATTTTTGATCAAGGGACAAAAGCGATAGAAAAAGCCAATCTTTTATATAACAAGGCGGATAAAGAACTTAAAGATATTTTGAGTCAAAGATTGACGGATTTAAAAAATAGAAGAACATTTGATTTGATATCGGCGGTATTGTTTACATTTATGTTGGCCGTTATCTTTTACGCGTTTTATCAATCCGTAAGCGGTATGGTTCTTTCCGTAGTAAGACAAATGAAAGAGATCGAAGAATCGAGAGATCTTACAAAAGATCTAGTCATCGACTCTAAAGATGAATTAAAAGAGATAGCTATAGCTTATAATTCTCTTAGATTATCCATACAAAGCGCGATGAGAGACGCGTTAAATGCGGTTGATAGTAGTAATAAAAACGCAAAACATATGTTGCAAGAATCAAAAGAGATAGACGGCAACAGTAAATATATGTCAAGCGTCGTCTCTGAAATAGCTCAAAAGGGTGAAGATATCAAAGAAGAGTTGGAAAGTTCAAAAGAGTTGGCGCTTAACGCAAAAGATCAGATCAATTCGGCATTTAAAACTCTTGAAAATACTACTCTTTCAATTGAAGGGCTAGCTAAACAGGTAGAAGAGAGCAGTCATAAAGAGATGGAAATGGCAGATAAGATAAATCGATTGAGCAATGACGCAAACGATGTAAAAAATGTTCTGGAAGTTATAAACGATATAGCCGAACAAACAAATCTTTTAGCTCTAAATGCCGCGATAGAAGCCGCTCGCGCGGGAGAACATGGAAGAGGTTTTGCCGTTGTTGCGGATGAAGTGAGACAGCTTGCCGAAAAAACACAAAAATCTTTGACTGAAATCAACGCCACTATAAGCGTTATTACCCAAAATATTTTGGAAGCAAGCGACGAAATGAATCAAAATGCCAAAAATATTTCAACTATGGCAAAAACCTCGCAAGAGACAAAAAACGAGATTGAAAGAGTAAATGAAATCATGAAGGAGACTACTTCTTTGATAGAAGAATCCTATAAAAGCGTAGTTAAAAATAGCGACGGCGTAGAAAAAATGGCTCAAGATTTAAAAAACGCCGACAAAGTGTCGGAGACGACGACTAGCAAAATAGCGTTTATAAGCCAAAGCTCAAACGAGCTTGCATCAAAGGTAAATGAAATTAAAGAAAAAGTAGGTATATTTCAGCTTTAATTAAAAATTAGCTATTATTTCTCTTATGAAAAATAAAGAGAAATTTGAACAATCGGTAAAAAATATGCTTCACATCATAGGTGAAGATCCAAAAAGGGAGGGACTTTTAAAAACTCCCGAGAGAGTTTATAAAGCTTTTGGTTTTTTGACAAGAGGCTATAAAATAGATCCGAAAGAGGTTTTGAACGAAGCGCTATTTACAAGCAGCAATGACGAGATGGTGCTTATAAGAGACATAGAGTTTTATTCTATGTGCGAACATCATCTTTTGCCGATTATCGGGCGTGCTCATGTGGCGTATATCCCCGACGGAAAAGTAGTCGGGCTTTCAAAAATCCCGCGTATGGTCGAAGTCTTTGCAAGACGCCTTCAAATACAAGAGCAGATGACAGAACAGATAGCCGACGCGATCAAAGATGTTATAAAACCAAAAGGCGTAGGTGTCGTTATTCAAGCAAGACATATGTGTATGGAGATGAGAGGGGTTGAAAAAGTGAATTCAATCACTACTACTTCGGCTCTTAGGGGTATGTTTCGCAGACAAAAAACTCGCAGCGAGTTTTTAAATTTTGTAAATACTCCTCCTTCAGTAAGATTTTGATGAAATTCGAGTCGATAAAAAAGAGGCTTAAAGAGAGCGATATCGTTATCAGATTCGGTCAGATAGAAAATATAAACGCATCAAATATCGAAATAACCGGACTATCGCCAAGTATCGGCGATATTATCAAAATAATAACTTCTTCGGGACAAGAGCGCCTTTCAATGGTAACGGAACTCAAAAAGAGCTCCTTTTTCGTTTCTCCTTTCGGTTTTGTAGAAGGGCTTAAAATCGGCGATAAAGCATATATAGACGAAGAGGGTTTAAGCATTCCCGTAAGCGACGCTCTTTTGGGAAGAGTGGTCGATCCTCTTATGAGAGCCAAAGACGGTAAAGGAGATATCGTCTCAAATATAAAGATGCCGATTATAAAAGAGCCGATAGATGCCATGAAAAGAGGGCTTATTGAAGAGAAATTTTCTGTCGGAGTAAAGACGATAGACGCGCTGTTAACTACGGGTACGGGACAGAAAGTCGGTATATTTGCCGGAAGCGGCGTTGGAAAATCGACACTTATGGGCATGATTGTAAGAGGAGCGCAAGCGCCCGTAAAAGTTGTTGCTCTTATAGGTGAAAGAGGTCGCGAAATACCGGAGTTTATAGCTAAAAATCTTGGAGGAGATCTTAAAGATACCGTTATCGTCGTCGCTACAAGCGATGATTCGTCGTTGATGAGAAAATATGGAGCTTTTTCCGCAATGAGCGTTGCGGAGTATTTCAAAGAACAAGGAAGAGATGTTCTTTTTATCATGGATTCCGTAACTCGTTTCGCTATGGCTCAAAGAGAAATAGGATTGACTCTTGGAGAACCTCCGACGACAAAAGGATATCCTCCCTCCGCTCTTACGATTTTAGCTCAACTTATGGAGAGAGCCGGAAAAGAGGAGGGCAAAGGATCTATCACGGCATTTTTTACCGTTTTGATAGAAGGCGACGATATGAGCGATCCGATAGCCGATCAAAGTAGAAGTATTTTAGACGGACATATCGTTCTTAGTCGAGAAATGACCGATTTTGGAATCTATCCTCCTATCAATATACTAAATTCGGCCTCAAGAGTCATGAATGATGTTATCGACCAAAAACACAAAGCGGCGGCTATGAAGTTTAAAAGGATGTTTTCGCTATTAAAAGAGAATGAAGTTCTCATAAGAATAGGCGCGTATAGTAAAGGTAACGATCCCCAGCTCGATGAAGCGATAGATAAAAAAGAGCAGATGGAAGAGTTTATGAAACAAAATCCCGGCGAATATATCGATTTTGAAGAGACAAAAAAGCTACTTATAAACATAAGTAATGTTTAATAAAAGAAATAGTACAATTAGGATAAAATTAGTCCTAATTGGAAATATGGAGATATTATGAGAGTCTATTTAGACAATAATGCAACGACAATCGTTGATCCGCAGGTAAAACTTGCGATGGAGCCCTTTTTTTGCCAAATGTATGGAAATCCGAATTCATTACATGATTTCGGAAGCGAGACGCATCCGTATCTTAAAATCGCGCTTGAAAAAATTTATGCGGCTTTGAATGTACCGAAAGAAGATAGCGTTATAGTAACTTCTTGTGCTACTGAAAGTAACAACTGGGTTTTTAAGAGCGTATATTTCGATTATATTTTATCCGGCAGAAAAAATCATATAATAGTTTCCGAAGTAGAACACCCATCCGTTATAGCGGCGGCAAAACATTTGGAATCTCTAGGCGTTAAAGTTACATATCTACCTATCAATTCAGAGGGTATAATAGAGGCGAATGTCGTAAAGGATTTTATCACGGATAAAACGGCGTTGGTTTCCGTTATGTGGGTTAACAACGAGACCGGAGCGATATTTCCGGTTAAAGAGATCGCTGCGCTTTGCAAGGAAAAAGGCGCTCTTTTTCATACCGATGCGGTGCAGGCGATCGGTAAGCTTCCTATAAATGTTCAAGATTTTGATGTCGATTATCTTACTTTTTCAGCCCATAAATTTCATGGTCCAAAAGGAGTGGGAGGGCTTTATATGAAAAAGACGAAAGAGCTTACCCCTTTGTTTCACGGCGGTTCTCAAATGGGCGGTTACAGAAGCGGAACTCTAAATGTTCCTGGAATCGTAGGTATGGGAAAAGCGATGGAGCAAGCCGTCGATTCGCTTGATTTTGAGATACACGATGTCAAAGAGCTTCGAGATCATCTTGAAGACGAGCTTTTAAAAATAAAAGATACATTCGTAGTAACGCCTAGGCAAAAAAGAGTTTCAAATACTATTCTCATTAGTTTTAGAGGTATTGAGGGCGAAGCGATGCTTTGGGATCTTAATAGAGCCGGAATAGCCGCAAGTACGGGAAGCGCGTGCGCCAGCGAAGATCTTGAGTCAAACCCGGTAATGGAAGCCATAGGCGCGGCGGAAGATTTGGCTCATACGGCTATTCGTTTTTCATTAAGTAGATATACGACAAGAGAAGAGATAGAATATACGATAGGCGTAGTGAAAAAAGCGGTAGAGAGATTAAGGGGTATTTCGAGTTCATACGCATATACTCCAAAAAGTCATAAAAGTGAATTATAAAAATAAAAAAAGATACAAAATAAGGATAAAAAATGGGATTTGATAGTTTAATAGGCGGTTCCATATGGGATGAATACAGCCAAAATGTTCAAGACCGTATGAATAACCCCAAACATATGGGCGAGATTACGGAAGAGGATGCAAAAAAACTCGGCGGTAAGTTGGTTGTTGCCGATTTTGGAGCTGAGAGTTGTGGAGATGCGGTTCGTCTTTATTGGGTAGTCGATGAAAAAACCGATAAAATTTTAGATGCGAAATTCAAAAGTTTCGGATGCGGTACGGCAATAGCCAGCTCGGATGTTATGGCTGAGCTTACAATCGGAAAAACCGTTGATGAAGCGGTGAAAATTACGAATATAGATGTCGAACACGCTCTAAGAGACAATCCGGACACTCCCGCCGTACCTCCCCAAAAGATGCACTGTTCCGTCATGGCGTATGATGTTATAAAAAAAGCGGCCGCAGAGTATAAAGGCGTGGATATGGAGAGTTTTGAGTCGGAAACGATCGTATGCGAATGCGCTAGGGTGAGTTTAGGAACTCTACGAGAAGTAATTAGACTAAACGATCTAAAAACCGTTGAGGAAATCACGGACTATACTAAAGCCGGAGCGTTTTGTAAAAGTTGTATAAAGCCCGGAGGTCATGAAGAAAGAGAGTATTATCTTGTAGATATACTTGCCGAAGTTCGTGGCGAAATGGAGGCGGAAAAAGTAAAAGCGGCCGCAGATTCCGCTGCCGGTATAGGCGAGGAAGTGCCGTTTGCCCAAATGACGCTGGTTCAAAAACTTAAAAAAGTAGAAGCCGTGTTAGATGAAAACATTCGCCAAATGCTTGTAATGGACGGTGGAAATCTTGAAGTTTTGGATATCAAAGAGAGCAGCGGACATATAGATATATATATTCGATATCTCGGCGCTTGCAGCGGTTGCGCAAGCAGTTCTACCGGAACGCTTTACGCTATCGAGGCTACGCTGAAAGAGAAATTGGACGAAAGTATAAGAGTATTGCCTATATAAGGCGCTCTTATAGCCTCAAATGTGTTGACGATTTATTAAAAACTTTTTTTTAGATGCCGATATGGTCTATAAGATCAAACAATAAGGCATAAACTATGATAAAAAATATTATTCCAGAATCTCTCTTTTTAAGAATGCGCTTTGTTCATTTTGTAGGTATGTTTTTGCTTGTCGCAAACGGAATCTTTTTTACCGACAATCTAATCGGTTCTATTGTACAGTATGTGGTCGCGGCCGTTATATTGGTTCATGATCTCGATGAAAAGAAAAACGGCGTAGATGCGGCAAACGCTATGATAAAAAGCTTGTCAAATCTCAAAAAAGATACTAGGGTTGAACTTAATCATACATTTTCAAAAGAGTATCAGACGCTCGCCGTTTTGATAAATCAGTTTCTTGATAAACTTTCATGCTCTCTTGATATAGCGGAAGATATAAAAAACGCAAAAGAGCTTTCACATACGATGTCGGAACTTTCGGCTCAAGTCGCAAAACATGCGCAAGAGAGTCAAAGAGCGCTTGATAGTTCGTTAGAAAATCTAAAAAATACTCTTGAGGGAAGCCATCAAAATGAACTTTTCGCAAAAGAATCAAACAGCAGTATCTCTGAAGCCGACGAGATTTTAGATAAAACAAAAAATCTGCTTTTAGAATTTAGTCAAAAAATAGATAAAAAAAGTGAACACGAACATGAATTAAATGCAAAGCTGCAAGAACTTTCGCAACAATCTCAAGAAGTAAAAGGGATATTGAATATTATCAGCGATATAGCCGAGCAGACAAATCTTTTAGCTCTAAACGCCGCAATAGAAGCGGCTCGTGCGGGAGAGCATGGAAGAGGATTCGCGGTAGTTGCGGATGAAGTGAGACAGCTTGCCGAACGAACTCAAAAATCTTTAGCCGATATAAATATGACTATAAATATCATCGTTCAAGGTATCAACAATGTCGGAGCGCAAATGGGTGAAGGTATGCAGGAGTTTGAAAAATTAACGCATACGACTTTAGAGGTAAACGAAAGTATCGACAATACCATAACCCAAATCCAAAGCGCATCGGATATTAGCGTACAAAGCAGCCATGAGTCAACAAAAATGGAAAATAGTCTAAAAGACATGGAAAAGCAATTTGAAAAAATAAATAAAAATACTCAAAAAAATAGCGAAGATATTTCACATATAGCTACACTTAGCAACGAAGTCTCAAAAAGCGTAGAAAAGCTCGAGAGAAAAATAGGCTCTGTCTAAAAAGGGAAAAATTCCTTTTTAGAAGAGATAATCAGCGGTTTTTCTACTCATGAAAACATAAATTCGTGTGAACATACCATTTTATAATATCCATAGAGGAGAGGTTTCTCTCTCTTTGATCGGGCGGTACGCCGTATATTCTTAGTTTACTGCTTACGATAGCGCTTACGAGATATAAAAAAAGTCCTCCTCCCGCGGCTATAATCCAGTTATATTCATACCAGATATAAAACGATATCAAAAAAGGCGTTATCACTAAAATAAAATATAGAGAAAAAGTGTAATAGTCACAATATAATCTGACACAATTCAAGAAAATAAAGCTACAATTTCTCCTGGACAAGAAGTTCAGGAGAGACAATGAATCTGCATACAC
>JALWKJ010000234.1 GCA_027081495.1 Campylobacterales bacterium
GCGAAGCGAAATCGATGTGATTAGTGTCAATCTTCCGGTAAGTTCATATCCCGACGCGCTGAAGCTGGCGGCAAAATATCTTCATGACGATAAAATAGATGAAGCGCAAGCGGTTTTGACCACCGCGCTCGGCACACTTGTAGAAGATATAGTGGTTATTCCTATTCCTATACTAAAAGCCGACGCCCTGATCAAAGCGGCAAGCAAAATCGCAAAAACGGATAAAGATCAGGCGCTAAAACACTTATCGCAGGCAAAATCGGAGCTTGAAAAAGCCAAAGCTCTCGGTTATACCAGTAAAAGCGATATAACATACAAATCTCTTGAAAAAGCGATCGAAAAAACCGAAAAAGAGGTCAAAGGCAAAAACAAAGCTGAAAAATTGTTCGACGAGTTGATTGAAAAATTGAAATCTTTCAAAGAGAAGATCTAAAGGATAGATAATGATGCTTGTCAATATGGTTTTTGACAAAGAGACTTTGAAAAAATTCAGCACACAGACGATAATCGCCGGTAAGCCTCTTTTTTGACGAAATAGCGCTGATGACACTAGGTGTGGGAGCAAAAAGATTGATTAATGAAGAAAAAAAATAAAAAGGATTGAACAAATGGCAGTAGTGGGAGCGCATAAAATAGAAGCGTTGTTTAAAAAAGCGGTTGAATTAAAGATAAGTAAAGAAAAAATCAAAGAGGTCAGCGATGTGATCGATCAGAAGTTTCATGATCTTTTGCTCATCGGTGAAGCAAATGCGAAGTATAACGGTAGAGATGTTATCTGGTATAGCGATCTTCCTTTGACCAAAGCGTTTAGAGAGTCGATGCAAAAGTTTAAAGATATTGAAGAAGAACTCGCGCTTCAGGATGTGCTAGATCATATGAAAACATTGCCTCCGATGTATGCGCTTGAAGTAGAGTTGGAAAATAAATCCGTAGAAATAGTCGGAACGCTGGTATATGTGTTTGCAAATATCGCAAAAGAGTTTTCCCAAAAGGATAAAGTAATTTCCGCGGATGATTTAAAAAGCGCAGAGCATATTTTAAATTTTACGGTTTAATAGAGATAAACGCCTAGTCTTTTTGGATTGGATCGCCGGTTGGAGGGATTAGTATTTAGTATCTACACTAAAAAACTTCCTCCCCGCCTCTTGTGAATAAAAAGTTTTCTGACTTTTAAACTTTCTGTTTTTATTGTCTATTTTGTAAATTGCATTTTTAGAAGTTACTTTTACATGGGATTTATTCTCTTTTGTTTTTTCATATGTATGTGAAAACTTTTCTAAAACTTTTCCGTTTTTATCGATTGTAACTTGAGAAAAAGATGTAAGTCTGCCCTTATGACGGTTATTATACTCTTTATAAATTTTATCTTTATCTTTTAAATTAAGAATTCTATCAATTTGCTTCATTTTTTTGATGGTTTTTTGCATCCGCAAATGCTCTTTAGGATCAATTCTTTCTATATTTTGCACACCGATATTTGCATTACTGTTATCGATGGCTAAGTCTATGGGATGATTATCAAGCGTGATTGTTTGCTTTCCTATATGGCTATTTGTATTGTCTATCTTGATAGAATTTTTACTATTTTTTTCTACATATTTGGGCGGTTGATTTACCGCTATCTGAGATTGGATGGTATGGTTGAGTACTTTGACCTCCTTTTTTGGATAGAAGATAAACAGAGCGATCGAGAGAAGTGCTAAAAATAGTAAAGTTTTTGAGAAATGATCTTTTTTAAGTTTAACTTTACTACCGCAATATTGACAGATATAGTAACCGTCAATCTCTTTATAGTCATTTGAGCCGCAATACGCACATTTCATATTTTTATACCTCTTTATTTTATTATCGTCAAAAATATATTTTTATGTATAAATATACTGACCATTATAAAAACCGCACATTATATAACACGCAAAACAGGAATGAAAAAATGGGAGGATTACCAATCACGGTAACTAATTACCGTGCCTTATAACCAAATTCATATATAGTTCATATCAATATGGTATCCTTAATATTTTAAATTCAATTTTCATGGAGTATCGGTTTGCAAAAAAAATACCTCTCACTGATGACACTTCTCCTGTTGCAGAGTTTTCTGGAGGCGACCTCACTCTCTGAACTGGTCGAGAGTGG
>JALWKJ010000235.1 GCA_027081495.1 Campylobacterales bacterium
GCATAAAAAAAATAGCTAAGGCCGATTTTGCCGTATGCCGAGCCGGAGCAAGTACCGTGTGGGAGTTGGCGGCAAGTCGGCTTCCCGCTTTATATATACCCTATCCTTATGCCGCGGGCGATCACCAATACTATAATGCAAAATATTTTTTGGATAAAAGAGTTTCGTTTTTAGTTCGTCAAAGCGAGTTAAACAGCAATAAACTTTCGATTGTTTTCGATACCGATTTAAGAGCGATGAGCGAAGGTTTGAAAGAGATTATATCTCCTGAGGGAGCGTCAAAAATCGTTGATTTTATGTATCGTTGATCTTATCGGTATATTAGACATTTTAGGATAAAATATGTCTATAAAGGATATAGTGAGATGGATATTAGAAAAGAATTTTTAGACTATTTTGAGAGCAAAGGACACAAAATAGTCCAAAGCGCTCCGCTTGTACCCGATGACGCATCGCTGCTTTTTACAAATGCCGGAATGGTTCCTTTTAAAAATATTTTTACGGGAGAAATACCCTCTCCAAATCCTCCAAGATACGCCTCTTCACAAACTTGCATAAGAGCCGGAGGAAAACATAACGATCTCGAAAATGTCGGATATACGAACAGACACCATACATTTTTTGAAATGCTTGGAAATTTCTCTTTCGGAGACTATTTTAAAGAAGAAGCCATAGCTTATGCGTGGGAGTTTGTAACCGAGGTTTTGAAATTTCCCAAAGAGAGACTTTGGGTTAGTGTTCATGAGAGCGACGACGAAGCTTTTGAAATATGGAAAAAACACCTTGACGATAATCGTATTATGCGTTTTGGAGACAAAGATAACTTTTGGCAAATGGGAGATACGGGACCTTGCGGTCCTTGTTCGGAAATATTTTATGATCAAGGGAGCGAACATTTTAATTCTCCCGAAGATAGAATGGGAGGCGAAGGAGATAGGTTTTTAGAGATTTGGAATTTGGTATTTATGCAGTACGAAAGAGACAAAGAGGGAAATCTTACTCCTCTTCCAAAACCCTCTATAGATACGGGAATGGGGCTTGAGAGGGTTACTGCTATAAAAGAGGGAAAACTGAGCAATTACGATACGACTCTTTTTATGCCTCTTATTGAAAAAGTCGCAAATTTGTGTAAAAAAGAGTATGTTTATGAAAAAGGCGCCGGGTATAGAGTAATAGCCGATCATATTCGCTCCGTTACTTTTTTGCTTTCTCAGGGGGTAAATTTCGATAAAGAGGGACGAGGATATGTTCTTCGGAGGATTTTAAGAAGAGCCGTAAGACACGGATATCTTCTTGGCATAAAAGAGCCTTTTGTATATAAGCTTGTCGATACTTTAACTCAAATCATGTCGGATCAATACCCCTATCTTGAGCAAAAAAAGAGCGCTGTAAAAGAGCAGATAAAGTTAGAAGAGGAGAGATTTTTTAAAACTATATCTTCTGGTTTGGAGCTTTTTGAAAAAGAGCTTGCAAAAACAGATAAACTTTTTAGCGGAGAGGTCGCTTTTAAGTTATACGACACATACGGTTTTCCGCTTGATTTGACCGAAGATATGTTAAGGGATAAGGGGATAAAGGTAGATATAAAAACTTTTGAAATATTGATGAACGAGCAAAAACAAAGAGCCAAAGCGGCGTGGAAAGGAAGCGGCGACGCTTTGGTAGAAGGAGATTTCAAAGAGCTTTTGGAAAAATTTGGAAAAAATGAGTTTGTAGGATATGAGTTTATAACAAGCAAATCGAAAGTTTTGGCTATTCTTGATAAAAATTTCAAAAAGATTGAAAGCCTGAAAGAGGATCAAGAGGGTTGGATATTTTTCGACAAAACCCCGTTTTACGCGCAAAGCGGCGGTCAATGTTCCGATAAAGGCGAGATCGAGGGTATAGGCGAAGTTTTAGATACCCAAAAGTTTTTCGATTTAAACCTTTCTTTTGCAAGAGTGAAAAAAACGCTGAATATTTCGGATACCGTGACTCTAAGAGTCGATAAAAGCCGCAAAGAGATAGCAAAACATCATACCGCTACGCATCTTCTTCATTCGGCATTGAAAAATGTACTCGGTTCTCATATCTCTCAGGCCGGAAGTTTGGTTGAAGAGAATCGCTTGAGATTCGATTTTTCTCATCCAAAGGCGTTAGATAAAAAAGAGATAGAGCAAATCGAGGATTTTGTAAACGACGCGATATTAAAAGCGATTCCGACCAAAACGGAGATTTTACCGATTGATGAAGCTAAAAAAAGAGGAGCTACGGCTCTTTTTGGAGAAAAATACGGCGATGAAGTTCGAGTAGTCTCTTTGGAAGGAGTGAGTATGGAGCTTTGCGGGGGCACTCATGTAAAAAACAGTTCCGAAATAGGAGTTTTTTTTATTACGAAAGAGAGCGGCGTGAGTGCCGGTGTCAGACGGATAGAGGCTGTTGTCGGCAAAAGCGCGCTAATGCAAGTAAAATCTATGAGAGATAAGCTTTCAAATATTACCCATGAAGTTAAAAACCGCGATCCTTTTGCCGGTATCAAACGATTAAAAGAGGAGATATCTTCTTTAAAGCGGGAGTTAAAGGCTCTGGCAAATAGTTCCAAAAGCTCTTTAAAAGCGCAAAATATCGGCAATGTGGAAGTTATAGTAGATAGAATTGAAGCGGGTGATATCAAACAGATGATAGATGAGATTAAAAACCAAAAATCTTCGGTTGCGGTAATGCTTTTTCAAAAGAAGGGAGATAAAGTGCTTTTGGCGGCGGGAGTAAAGAACGCTCCGTTAAAAGCGGGTAAATGGATAAAAGAGATCGCTCCGATTCTTGGCGGCGGAGGCGGCGGTCGGGATGACTTCGCTCAAGCGGGCGGAAAAGATATCTTAAAAATCGACGATGCTATCAAAGCGTCGGTTTCGTTTGTAAAAAATGAGCTCGGCGGTTGAGATTGGATGAATTTTATATAGAGTTTTTACCTCTTATATTTGCCGTTCATATTTTTTGCGCCGTGATATGGGTTGGAGGAATGCTCTTTTTTACGATAAATGTCTATCCTTCCGTTCTTCAGATTCCAAACGAAAAAATGTTCGTAAGGACATCTATTCGTACTTTGGTTCGGTTTTTTAGACTTTTAACGCCGGTTACTTTATTGCTAGGTGCAAGCGGCTTTTTGATGGCAAAAGGCGGAGATTTCGCTCATAAAGATCCGGTAATGTCGATTATTGTTACCACTAAAGAGTTTATATGGCTTTTTATGTTTTCTCTTTATCTTTTTGCTTTTTACAAAATAAAAGAGGCAAGACAAAGATGTCTCGCAAGCGATAGCGAACAGGCGCGAGACAACATCAAGCTTGTTTCGTTTTATGTTTTCACGATCAGTTCTTTACTTGGACTTTGCGCAATATATTTTGGTTTTATGTTAAGAGGTATTTGAGTTGGAAGCTCTAGGCGATCATATTTTAGCTGAGTTTTACGAGTGTAATGTAAATGCTATCGGCGATATAAGATTTGTCGAAGAGTCTTTGCTTGAGGCGGCCGTTGTAGCCAAGGCTACCGTCGTGGGCAGCTCTTTTCATCTTTTTAAGCCTCATGGCGTAAGCGGAGTAGTCGTTATAAGCGAGAGCCATCTTACGATACATACCTGGCCGGAATTCGCATATGCCGCGGTTGATATCTTTACTTGCGGAAGCGAGGTTGAACCGTTTGAAGCTTTTTCGTTTTTAAAGAGAAAATTCGCAACGAAAAATGCCACCTATCAGGTTGTGCAACGAGGACAGTTAAATTTACCTACTTTAAAAAAGAGGAGTCGATTGTGATAGTTTTAGCTTCAAAATCACCGGTAAGAGCCGCATTGCTTGAACAATACGGTATAGTTTTTATACAAAAAGGTTGTGATTTCGATGAAGAGAGCATTAAAAGCGGCGATCCCGTAGATTTCGTCTATCGAGCCGTTTTGGGTAAATATGAATTATGTAAAAAAGAGTTTGGAGACAATCTTCCCATACTTACAGCCGATACCGTAGTAAGCGTTAAGGGAGAGATTCTTAGAAAAGCTTCTTCGAAAGATGAAGCCAGAGAGATACTTTTAAAACAAAGCGGCAATAAGGTTTCTATCATAACTTGCATGAAATATGTATCTAAAAAACTAAGTATGCTCGATCTATCCGCGACCGATTATTTTTTTAAAGAGTTTGACAAAGATGATCTTGAGAGATATCTCGATAGCAACGAGTGGCAAGATAAGGCGGGAGCTTGTATGGTAGAGGGGTTTTGCCGTCCGTATATCGAAAAAGTTTACGGTCATGAGAGTACGGCTATGGGGTTATGTGTTGAAAAGCTTATGCCGTTTTTAGGTTAATGTATGTATGAGCGGGAACTTTTAGCGCTGCATAAATCAAATAGATTTAGAGAGAGAGTCTGTTATGATGAAAATTTAATCGATTTAGCTTCAAACGATTATCTTGGATTCGCGGAGGATTACTCTCTTTTTGAAGCGGCGGTAAAAGAGGTCGGCAGATTTCGTTTCCACGCTCCAAAAGCTTCGCAGCTCATAAACGGATATCATCCTATTCACAAAGCTTTTGAAGAGTACCTTTGTAAAATAAATAGATTTGAATCCGCCATAGTAGCGGGAAGCGGTTTTTTGGCGAATCTCTCTCTTATTGAGGCGCTAGTTAGAAAAAAAGATATGTTGGTACTTGACGAACACTATCATGCAAGCGGCGTAATGGCTTCAAAACTTTTGGATGCTAAAGTATTTTATTTTAAACATAACGATGCCGATGATCTTCAAAATATATTAAAATCCGAAAAATATGACAGAGCAATCGTCGCCGTCGAGGGTATATACTCGATGAACGGAGATCTTTTAGATAAAGATATATTCGATGTGGCGGCAAAAGAAGATACTCTTTTGATCGTAGATGAAGCTCACAGCGGCGGAGTAATCGGAGAGACTCTTCTTGGGATTTTTGAGCACTACGGCATCAAACCTCAAAATAACCATATAAAAATGGGTACTCTCGGTAAGGCTATGGGAAGTTACGGAGCATATATTCTAGCAAACGAAGAGATTATTCTTTTTTTACAAAATAGAGCAAAAGCCCTAGTTTATGCGACAGCCCCTTCCGTTTTTGATATAGCGTTATCTCATGAGAGTTTAAAAAAGAGTCAAAGAAGCTCAAAAATGCTCA
This sequence comes from Campylobacterales bacterium, assembly GCA_027081495.1. Taxonomy (GTDB): domain Bacteria; phylum Campylobacterota; class Campylobacteria; order Campylobacterales; family QNZT01; genus QNZT01. The sequence continues at coordinate 5,166 of JALWKJ010000235.1, forward strand.
AAGAAGCTATTTTACAAAGAAAAAATCTCGCAAACGAAATTTTTGGCAAGAAAGTCGAGTCTCCGATACTTAAACTTTGCGTAAGGAGTTCAAGCGATGCTTTAAAATTAAAATCTCTAGCGCTCGATGAAGGGTATTTGATAGGAGCCATAAGAGCGCCGACCGTATCCGTGCCGATGCTTCGGATAATCCTTAGAGTCGGCGTACCTTTGGATAAAATGAGATATATTTTTGAAAAACTAAAGAGTTCTTATGTTTTTAGTTGAAAAATTGCTTATTGAAAACGCAGACAAAAAGATTGTGGATATCTCTTTTGAGATAAAAGAGTCATTTGCGCTTGTCGGACAAAGCGGAAGCGGAAAAAGCCTTAGCCTAAAGGCTATTTTGGGAATGCTTCCGAAAAATTTAGAGCTTGATATCTCCATAAAAAGCGATTTTGAGTTAAAAAAAGGCAAAACGGTCTCTTTGGTTCCTCAAAATCCTTTTACCGCTCTTTCTCCTTTGACGAAGATAAAAGATCAATTTTTCATGGATATTGAAAAAGCGCAAGAGTATATGGAATATGTTGAACTTGATAAAAATCTTCTTTTTCGCTATCCTTCGGAGTTAAGCGGAGGACAGCTTCAAAGAGTTATAATCGCGATGGCGCTTTGCGGTGAGCCTAAGCTGTTGCTTTTGGATGAGCCGACGACAGCTCTTGATAGCGTAACAAAAAAAAGTATTTTGGCTCTTATCAAAAGATTGCAACGAAAAATGGGTTATAAAATACTGTTTGTTACCCATAATACCGACGATACGAAGTTGTTGTGCTCTGAGATGGCGGTTCTTAAAGAGGGAAAGATTATAGAAAGAGGTTTTGTTAGCGAGGTGCTTGAAAATCCAAAGAGCGAGTATGCTAAAAAACTGATCTCTTCAAATTTTAAATATAGAGGAAAGAGAAATTGAGATTTTTGAAATATCTATTTGGATCTTTAGTTTCGTTGGTTTTATTATTGGTCATAATAGGGCTATTCGCTTTTATGCATTTTTCAAAAGAGGTGAAACTAGATGCCGATAAATTGATAAATTATCATCCGGAGACGACAACGAGAATTTACGACAGAAACGGAGAATTAATAGCGAATATATTCAAGGACAAACACAGGCTTTACGCGCCCTTTGAGGAGATTCCTCCACGACTCGTAGAGGCTCTTGTAGCTATAGAAGATACCGTATTTTTTGAGCACGAAGGCGTTAATTTCGAAGCGATACTAAGAGCTCTTTTAAAAGATATAAAAGCAAGAAAATTAAAAGAGGGCGCTAGTACCTTGACCCAACAGCTCGTAAAAAATACACTTTTAACATCCGAAAAGAAGCTAAAAAGAAAAATTAACGAAGCTATTTTGGCGTTAAAGCTTGAAAACAAACTTACAAAAGAGGAGATTTTAGAGAGATATTTAAACGAAATCTATTTCGGGCATAGATATTACGGCGTAAAAACCGCGGCTTTAGGGTATTTTAGAAAACCTCTTCATGATTTAAATTTGAAAGAGATCGCTATTTTGGTAGGGCTTCCGAAGGCTCCAAGCACTTATGATCCGACAAGGCATTACGATATCTCGTTAAGCAGGGCAAATACCGTTCTTGCAAGAATGAGAGAACTTGGATGGATAACGCAAAGCGAACTTGAGAAATATCAAGCTTTAAGACCGACGGTTTACGACGATTCGCTCACTCAAAACAGACTTCCTTATGTCGTAGATCAGGTTTTAAAAGAGCTTCAAAAAGAGTACCCGGATATAAAGACGGGCGGATATAAAATATATACGACTGTCGATACGACTCTTCAAAAAGTCGCCAAAGAGGCTCTTTTATTTGGATACGGTAAAATTCTTGAAAGGGCTGAAAATATAACCGATATTGATTATAGCGATCTAAACGGCGCAATGGTGGTGCTTGATAGCCATAGCGGAGAGGTTTTAGCGCTTGTTGGAGGAATCGATTATAAAAAAAGCTCATATAATCGTGCCGTTCAAAGTAAAAGACAGCCCGGATCTTCGTTTAAACCCTTTATCTATCAAATAGCGCTTGATAGCGGTTACTCTTTAAAGAGTAAATTGACCGACATATCGAGAACTTTCAAATATCAAGATAAAGATGAAGAAAAAGAGTGGCAGCCGAAAAATTATGAAAAAAACTTTGAAGGTCTCATTACGCTTCATGATGCGCTTGTTCACTCAAGAAATCTTGCAACGATAAATCTTGTAAATACTTTAGGGCTAAATCTGGTTCATAGAAAAATAGAGAAGATGGGATTTAAAAAAGTTCCAAACGATCTCTCCATCTCTTTAGGAACATTCGGTATATCTCCGCTTGAGATGAGTTCTCAATTTACTATATTCTCAAACAACGGTAAAAAGCTAACACCGATACTCGTAAAGAGCGTTGTAAATCAAAAAGGCGAAGAGAAGATATATGAAGCGAAGCAAGAGGAGATAACTTCTGAAGATCAAGCGTTTTTGATGACGGCGATTTTAAGAGATGTTGTAAAAAGAGGAACGGGCAGAAAAGCGCGGGTAAAAGGAATAGAGCTTGCGGGGAAAACGGGTACGACAAACGAATATAAAGATGCTTGGTTTTGCGGATATTCTCCTTCGATTGAAGCCGTAGTATGGTACGGAAAAGACGATAACAAGCCGATGTATAAAGAGACGGGAGGAAAAGCCGCCGCTCCGGCGTTTGCGTATTTTTTTAAAGAGTATCTCTCTTTGCACCCGGAGACAAAAGTGAAATTTGATGTGCCCCAAGGCGTGAGAGTCGTCAAAACAAAAAAAGGTACGGATTACTTTACGAAAATCTCAAAACCCCCTAAAGAGACGCAAACTTCTCCGCAGGAGGGAAGCGGAGAACTTTTGTTTTAATATCGTCAATATCCTATCGTAAAAAGCGGTGAAAAGTATTTTGAGGTGTCAAAGTTATAAACAAAACCGACTTTGGCATATCCATATTTTTCCTGACTTCCGCGTTTGGACACACATTTTAGTTTTCAAATATTTCTAATATTTGCTTCTGTATATTAGATGGTGGTATTGGAATAATTTCATTGCCAATCTGAACAGCTAAAAAATGCTCGATGATTTTATGTAAAAGTTTTTGTGAAAACTTGAACGAGATATTTTTCAATTTTAACCGTCGCTCAAACTCCATATAAATTGCATACGCCACAAAGCTAACAAGTATATGCGCTTTTATTCTGTTTTCAAGTCTATGATAAATCGGTCTGATTCTCAGATCCGTTTTTGAAATCCTAAAAGCTCTCTCAACCGAATACTGATTCTGATAGTGTGCTATGACATCTTCCGGCTTGAGTATAAAGTCGTTTGTCGCAAATCCTTTGATACCATCAAGCCTTGCATCCATTTGTACTTTATCAGAACTCAGTTTGTATCTGATTGTACATTTATCATCGATATCAAGATATTTCGCATAATAAGAGAGCTTTAAATCTGATTTGGTAATATTTTTCTTATCAAGGGCGATGTTTATTTTTTCAAGTGCCTTTTCCCTTGTTCTTTTATCTTTTTTCGCTCTTTTGGAAGAGTAGGTTAAGATAAGTTTTTGTTTGATGGTAAGCTTTTGTTTTTTGCCACTATCGTCTTTATAGACTATCTCTTTTTCAATATCAAGTGTATGGATAACTCCATCATCTACAAAGGTTAGATTGGCTATTTTCTCTTTAAGTTCTTTATCGATATTTTTGATTTTATAGGCAAGGATATATTTATAGTTATTGTTTTCCAAATAAGCAATGTTTGCATTGTTTAGCATCCCCTTATCGGCTACAACAATTGGTTTGTTCTTTAGTTCAAACCTCGTTTGAAATTTTTGAAGTACATCAACCAGTGTGTGTCCTTCAAATTTATTGCCCTCATACACTTCAAAGCTAAGCGGATAACCTTGCAGTGTCGTAAAAAGACCAAGTTGTATCTGAGGACGATTGAGTTTTCCCTCTTTGGAAAAACCAATCCTGCGCAGGTCATCTTCACTCTCACTCTCGAAGTGAAGTGTCGTTACATCGTAGAATGTTATTGTGATGGTGTTGTCCATTATCTTTTTGGTGTGGGTGAAGATGCACTCTTCTATTTTGCTTTTTATTGTGTTGCTATA
>JALWKJ010000236.1 GCA_027081495.1 Campylobacterales bacterium
TAAAATGGATAAAACGATTCGAGAAAAATATGAAAAAGTCTCAGGCAATAAGCTCGTTGTATTACGGGATGATGATATTACCGACGCTTTGAAATTTTCAGATATTTTAATCAGTGATACTTCCTCGGTAGTATATGAGTTTTTGCTTTTGGATAAACCCGTTATAACGCTAAATAGCAAATCAAAAAATATAGTCTGGGAGGATATAAACGAAGTAAGCGATTTGATAAAAGTAGTTGAAAGTACCGTTTTTAAAAATGACCGATACAAAACAAAAAGATCCGAAATAATAAAAAATTATCACCCTTACAATGACGGCAAATCCGCGCAAAGAACGGTAGAAGCTGCGATACGATATATCGAAAAATACGGTGCTCCGGAAAAAAGATATATTTCACCGATAAGAAAATTAAAAATGATTAAAAAGTTTGGATTACTGAGATGGTAAAAATCGATAATATTCATAATTATTTTATAATAGCTTTACTTTTTGCCATAACCATCAGCACAGCTGCGACATATATAGTCTTTTTTTTCATATTGATTTTTTGGATGATCGGAGGAGATTATAGAAAAAAACTACATGTGATGGTTACGGATAAGTTATCTATTACATTCTTAGCCCTCTTTGCGATTCATTTGCTTGGGCTTTTGTGGACGCAAAATATTGATGAAGGGATTAAAATAGCGTCCAAACAGAAGATTTATTTGATGGCTCCTTTGATCATCTCGTTTTTTGATAAAAAATATGCAAAATATGCGATATGGTCATTTTTGTGCGCAATGTTTGTGTCCGAGATTTACTCGTTATATTTATATTTAAACTTCGATATTCATACAAGCGCTTCGTTTCCCTCTCCGTTTATGCATCATATGCATTATTCTCTTATATTGGCTTTTGTATTCGGATATCTTATAAGTGAAATCGACTTTAAAAATTTGATGAATAAAAAGAATCTTTTTTATCTATTTTTCGCTCTTCTTACGATAATCGTTTTATTTATAAACAAAGGAAGAATCGGGCAAGTAGCCTTGATCGTAGTTTTATTTGTGTTGGCTGTCGGTAAATTTAGATTATCTTTTATAAAAAGTTTAGCGGTAGTAACTATTTCGAGTATAATACTTTTTTTCAGCGCATATCATATGAGCGAACAGTTTAAGCAGAGAGTCGATAATGCAAGTTATGAATTTAAAGAGATTGTCGGAACAGGCAAAAGAAGCAGTATAGCCTGTAGATTCGAGATGTGGAAATATGCAACGCAGCTAGGTGAAAAAAATATACTAGTAGGTGTCGGAACAGGCGATAGTATCCGTGAAATGACCCATCTTTTGGGAAAGGAAGGTTTTTGGAAAATGTTTAACGATTGCGGGTTAGGGCTTAAATATCAGTTTAATCCTCATAATAATTTTTTACTTTTTTTTATGGAATTCGGTCTTTTGGGTCTTTTGCTTTTTTTATGGGTAGTAATTTATCAATTTGTTATCGCATTTAGGGTTAATTCATTAGCTATGGTATTGTTGTTGAGCGTGACGATTACGGGCATGATGACGACATCGCTCATTTCGATGCATTTGAAATATATGTTCTTTTATGCATTTATGACGACCGTATTGTATTTTGATGCGTTAGATAAAAATAAGCGCGCTTCTAAAAACTCTTAAAAATTTTTAATCTTTTTTTGTTTTGTAAATATTTCTGATGTTTATTATGATAAAAAAAGAGCCACTTTGTTGCAAATGATTTATCAATATTTGATATTTTTGCATAAAACTCCGCAAATTTTTGTATATCATCTTTTGAGGCGGAAAGTTTTGAAAGGTTTTTAAATCTGAGTTTATCGGTAAAATTTATAAATTTCATCCGATTTACATCTACTATGTTAAAAGTGTAGCGGGTATTTTCTTTTTTTACTAAAATATTTCCCGGTGAATAATCTACATGATAAACTCCTTTTTGATGAAGATCATATGAAAACTTGATAAACTCTTCAAAAATTTCATCTCTATTTTTAAAGTTTGTGTCGTTTAACACATCCCTTATCTCAAAATCATAATCGAAAAATTTACAAATATAAAAACTTTTGTCAAAAAACGGATTGAAAAATTCTACATAGCCGATCGGCAAAGGAGTGTTTATATCTAGTTTCAATAGTTTTTGCGCGTTTAAAAAAGATCTTTTCGCTTTTGACGCTCTTAAAAATCTATATGCAAATTTATTTATGATATTTGGAATTTTAAAAGATTTTACGACAAGCTTAGTATCACCATAGTCTATTTTTTTTATGATGTTTCTCTTTTTGATTATGATTTCACCGTTTTTTGAAAAAAACTCTTCAATATTTTGAAGAAAATGATCAAAAATTTCATACTCTTCATTTGTTTGAATATTTATCATTCTAAATTTTCTTTTATTCTTTTTAATATCTCAAAGGCTTGATTTAACTCTTTGATGTTTATAGAAGAGATTGTTTTGAGCGTATTTTTAAGCTCGGTCGAACTTATCCCTTTCGTTCTTGGTAGATATAAAACCTCACAATACTCTTTTAAAAAGTCGAATTTTCCTCTCCAATCGTCTCCCATAATAAATAAGTCGATATCATACTTTTTTATATCTTCTATTTTTTGTTCCCAACTATTTTCGGGTATGACTTTATCGACATATTTTATGGCTTCGACTATTTGCGCTCTTTGTTCATAAGGTATGATCGTTTTTTTGCCTTTTATATCGTTAAAGTCGTCTGTTGAGACGGCGACTATCAGTTCGTCTCCGTAGCTTTTAACTCTTTTTAACAGTTCAAGATGCCCTACATGAAACATATCGAATGTTCCGTATGTAATTATTTTTTTAGCCATTTTCGTTTTCCAAAATTTCTACTATTCTTTTTGATACTTTTCCATCTATTTTACCGCATATCTCTTTTGAAAATTTTAGTCTTAAGTGTTGTAACTTTGACGGGTTTTGCAAAGCCTCTTTTGTTAACGCTAGAGTCTCGTCGTAGTTGTATGCATTGTCTAGTATTTGTCGATATTTATCTTTTTTGTTATCGATTCTTTTTTTAAGTTTCCAGGGCATTAAATAGTAAGAAAGTCTAAGTTTGAAATATCTGTTTGAAATTACCGGCTTATCAAGCGAAGCAAATTCAAACATAGCCGAGCTTTCGTCACTGATTAAAACATCACTGATTATATAAAAAGGCGCAATGTCGTATTCGTTTACATCAACGACTGTACAGTTTTCATAGGTTTCCCACAAAGAGAGTTTTTTCCTTTGGTTTTTATACCGTTTTCTCTCATATGTGAGATAGTGAGCTTTTATTATTACATTGCACTCTTTGAAGTCATGCGGAAAATTATCGCTCATTTTTTCTATGGAAGAAGGAAAAAATGTCGGAGCGTAAAGTATTGTTTTCTTTTTGGGATTAAGGTTAAACTTTTCATAAAGGAGATCTTTTCTTTTTGTATCGATATTTATTATAGGATCAAATTTTGAAAACCCGACAATTTTTAATCTGTTTTTATATTGAGGATAAAGCTCGGCAAGTCTATCGTATTTATATAAACCTTCAACCAAGTAGATATCTATATATTCCAATACATGATAAAAACCCGTAGATTTCGTACCTATCCCATGTTCTAAAAAAATAGTTTTCGCTTTTAATTCTTTGGCTCTTTCATACGGGTTTGCAAAAAAGATAAATTTGGATGAGAGATCAAAAAGCATATTTTCACCGAATGAATAATCAAGGCTATTTTCATCCGCGATGTTTTTCATAAGAGTATTGTTCTGTTTATCGGATAACACAAAGTGGATATCGTAGCCTCTGTTTTTGAGCTCTACGGCTATCGGCAAAAAATGTGGAAAATAGTAAGGATACGCAACATAAAAGAGGGCAAAATACATACTTTATTGCCCATTATCTAAAGTTTTTATTCCATCTATTTCAGAAATATAGTTTTTATTCGGCGTTTTCCAATCTCCATAATGGTATGTTAAAAATTTATCATGATCTTTCGGTTTTGTGTAAAGTTTGTTTTCAAAATCAATCTTATCAAACTCATCAAGAAGCGAAAGAGGAATTTTATGGCGTTTTCCAAACTCTTTCCAATATAAAAATCCATTTTTTTCATACATTACAAAAATATCTAGTTTGACATAACCTTTGAAAAAAAACCATTTATAATTTCTGACTTTAAATGAACGAAAATCTCCTTTTCTAAAAACTTCATCCTCGGTTGCATGATATCTTGAGTATATTCTATAGTTTAGTTTTTTTATCTCCGGCATTACCTTCTTATGTACGATCTCTCGATCTTTTGCGAATACGGAAATATCAATATCGCTATCCCATGGAAGAATTCTATTTTCTCTTACTATTCCAAGTAAAGTTCCAAAGTCAAGCCAGTAGGAGATATTATGTTTTTCGAGAATTGTCGTAACATCTTTGAGCATCTGCCGCGCTATCTTTTGATTTTTCCCTTCAAGTAGGTATTTTTTTTTGATCGGCTTAACGGGTTTCATGCAAATACTTTTCTAACAATATTAAAAACGACTCTATGTCTTGATGGTCGATATCCCCGATATTCGCTATTCTAAAAGTATTAAACTCTGCTACTTTACCGGGATAGATCGTAAAGCCTTTTTTGTAAAAATAGTCATGCATGTCGTCAAAATCAACTCCCTTTGGGATAAAAATAGATGTGATGATTTTGGAGTGATGCTCATCATCTACTAAATATTTAAGTTTCAATTCTCTAAGTCCGTTTGTTAGTGTTTCCCAAGATGAAGAGTATCTTTTATATCTATTTTCTATTCCTTCTTTTTTTGCTTCTACGATAGCTTGTTTTAAAGCATACATAGTTTGAACCGGAGGAGTAAAACGCATCTGATGTGTTTTTATAAAATTTGTATATTGTTCATAAAGACTTAGATAAAAGCTCCTCGGTTTTATCTCTTTAAGATTTTCAAGAGAACTTTTTTTAGCTATTACAAACCCGACTCCTGCCATACCTTGTATATTTTTATTGCTGCTTGCCGCAAGATAGGAGATATTTTGTTTATTCATATCGATCGGGATTGCGGCGTATGAGCTCATGGCATCAACAATCAACTCAAGATCGTATTTTTTTGCCAATTTTCCTAAATCGTCCAGATTGTTTAAAAGTCCTGTTGTGGTTTCGTTGTGAATAACCGCAAGATGTGAAATATTTTTATTCTCTTTTACGGTTTCTTCAAGCTTTATCATATCTATAGGCTCTATCGGCGAGCTTTGAAATTCTATAAAATCTATATCGAATCTTTTTGCGATTTGACACATTCTTTTACCGTAAGCTCCGTTATTTACGATAAGTAGAGATTTATTATAAGGAACTATCGAAGTAAGCATCGCTTCGACCGCGGCAGTTCCGCTTCCTCCAAACAATACGGTAGTATAATCTTTTGTATCGGCCGCTATGGATGTGAGTTCATTGGAAGTCCACTCCATCAGATCCCCAAACTCTTTTTCTCTCGGACAGATATCATCTACGATTTGAGAAAGTTTTACACTAGCGGTTGTAGTCGCGGGTCCGGGATTTAGTAAAATATTTCGGCTCTTCTTCTCTGCATAAGCTTGCATCACCTTCTGTCTTATCGAGGTAGAGCTAACTCCTTTTGTTCTTGGAAAAATAAGCAACTTTTTTTTATCTATTTTATTTGAATTGTCATCTCCATGAACAAGTAAATCTATATCATATTTTTTTAAAACATCTTCATCGATTAACCATGAAGTAGGAACGACCTCTTTAACATATTTTATGGATTCTAAAATCTCTTTTCTTTGTTCATAATTTAGTTCGGGTTCATACCCTTTTTTAGCTCTTATCTCTTCATCTGTCGTGAGACCTACAATCACTTCTCCATATTCTGAAGCTTTTTTTAGTAGTCGAGTATGCCCATGATGTATAATAGTCGCCGACATATCTACCAATACTCTTTTCATCTAAATCCTTTATATCTTATTAATCGCAACTACATCCACCGGCGGTCTAGGCGTTACTTCATCCGTGTCGCACTTTACATGTGCAAAATTCAATCCCTCTTTTGTTGTCTTAATAAACTCTTTAAATTCATTTAAAGATGTGATACTCTTTTTTTGGACATTAAACCCTGAAGCTTTGACAATGCTTTTATAATCTATATGAGATTGATAACTATTTTGTCCTCCGGTTGATTTGTTTTGTTCATTATCAAATAGAATATAATTTAGATTGATATCTTTGTATCTACCCGCTGTTGTCAATCCCCCCATATGCATTACGAATTCCGCGTCGCCTCCAAGTACATATACGCTTTTTCCGGCTTTTGACATCCCTAAACCAAGACTTAGCGCTCCTCCCATATTTCCGACCATATAGAAATTTTTAGTTTTATTCATGAAGCTATACATCTCTCTTGCGGTATTGCCTGTCGTTCCTATAAAGATGTTATCACTATTTTTATATATTTTATTTAAATATTTTAAATATTCACTTCTTTTTGGATAGTCTGAGAGATTAAGTTTATGACTATCTTGTAGTTCTATTTTTGAAAAAGTATCTTTTTTGAGTATAGCTATCGTTTTTGAACTATTGCAAAGATTGATTTGTTCAATAGTTTTATAGATATTCTCTTGATTTAAAATTACATGATTATATCCATAAGCCTCTATCAGTTTTGGAAGCTCTATCGCTAAGTGTTTATGTTGTATTTCACTATCTCCTTCTTTGTATGTCCTCCAACTTGTGATGATAGGCAGAGTAATACTGTAAGGATTTAAAAGACTGGTTATACAACTTCCCATATTTGTTATACCGGAAGATTGAATGATGACAATAGGACTTTTTCCCGATATTTTAAGTCCGGCTGCGACTGAACAAGCTATTGCCTCGCTTGCGCATGGAATATATTCGATTTGAGGATTGTTAATCGCTTCATTGATGATATGTTTTGCAAAAGAACAAGGAACGACACAAAGATGAGAATATCCTTCATTTATCATTTGATCTACAAACTTTTTAGTATTTAGCATCACTTTGTTCCCGGTATTAATTCTAAAATCTCTTTAATAGACATACAGTCCGCTTCCGCCTCAAAACTTCTTTTGTGTTTTAAAATCGATTTTGCAACCTTCATCATGCCGGGATACGCCGCTCTTAGCATATGGTTTGCATAAATCACGATATTTATACCGGCTTTTTCAAATTCGTCTGTTGTAACGGCATTAAAGCTTGTCGGTACGACGACTATAGGCGTGTTTTTATCTTTTTTTCTAAATTTTGATACAAATTCAAAAATTTCCGAAGGATCTTTTTTTCTTGAGTGTATCATAATCGCGTCCGCGCCCGATTTAGTATATGCGAAGGATCTATTAAGCGCATCGTTCATGCCGGCTTCGAGTATTAGGGATTCGATTCTTGCCATGATCATGAAATCGTCCGTTATTTGAGCATTTTTGCCTAGTTTTATTTTATGGCAAAAATTCTCTATACTATCTTGCGTTTGGGGTACTTCATTCCCAAAGAGAGAGTTTTTTTTAAGTCCCGTTTTGTCTTCTATAATGACCGCGCTCACTCCCGTTCTTTCCAGACTTCTAACCGTAAATTCAAAATGTTCCGGTTTACCGCCGGTATCCGCATCGTAAATCATCGGTTTTGTAGTAACTTCAAAAATTTCGTTTATAGTAGTGAGTCTAGCTGTCGTATCAACGGCTTCGATATCCGGTTTTCCTTTTGATGTGGAATCGGTTAGAGAACTTGACCACATTCCGTCAAAAGCGACTATTTTTCCATCTTCTAACTCTTGCGAGGCATTTTGAACTATAAGTCCGCTGAGGGCGTTATGAACTTCCATGATTTTTACTATAGGTTTTGCGTTTATCAGTTTTCTCAAGCGGCCGAGCCTCGCATTTGTCGTGATTCCCAAAGATGTCATTCTCTCTTTGATATTTAGCTCGTTAATATCGCGGGAGTATGGAATTTCAATTAGTTTGGCATCCCAGTTTTTAAGGATGTCAATAACTTCCTTTCTATATTTTTTTTGATAGTTTATTTTCCAGTCATCTCCGTGTACAACAAAGTCGGGTTTTAATTTTAGAAGATTTTCTTTATAGCTAGCGCTATCTTGTAAAACTACTTTATTGACGAATTTTATATTTTCGATAACATCTTTTCTTTTTTCAAAATCAAGATAGGGCACATCGTCTATCTCTCCGCAAGCTTTCTCGCTAAAAAGTCCGACAATAACACTTCCATACTTTGAAGCTTCCTTAAGTATATTTATGTGTCCGGCATGAATTAAGTCGCCAATCATTCCTACATAGACTGTTTTCATTTAGTTTTTTCCTTAGGATCGCTTTTTTTTGAATTGATAATATACACAAAATTTTCTTTACTATATTTTTCACCATACAACGATAGTAGTTCTCCGGAGTTTTGTTTTGGTAATCTCTTTTTGTCTGACCAATATATCTCAATTGTTTTATCTTTTTTTTCAAATTTCATATATTTTATCTTGTCTTTTAAATCTACCGCTATTAGTTTCGCGCCTTGCAGTAAAGAGACCATAGTTTTGTATGCATAAAATGCCGGATATTTTTTTAAACCGTCTCTATTGTCTATCAATCCGTAACCGGGAGCAATAAGTTGGTGCCAATATATTTTTTCTATCATACCCGTACTTAAAGAGAGAAGATAATATTGTAGCATATAAAATGCATAGTCATTAAGGTTTACACACTCTTTTTCACTCGTAGGAGCATATGGCGCTGTAGAGGATATAGGCCAGTTCGTTTCTGTTATGATGATTTTATTTTCGGTTTTTGGACTTAGTGTTACTATCGAGTAGAGAAGATTTATCTTTTTTATTAGATCAAGCCCCATTTGAGTATTTTGAGGAGAGCCTCTTCTGTCAACATAAAGGAGCGAGCTATATTTGTCATAATGGATTTTATAAAAATTAAAAAGAGTTCTTACGCTAAAGTGGTATTCGAAATCTATTACGGATGAGCCGATAAGTTTTATATGAGGGAAATCTTTGTCTCTGATATTTTGGATAGTTTTATAAAAACGAAGATATTCATCCATTGTAAAAAAGCCCCATTTTTTGCGATTAATCGCATTTGCTATTTGATACTCTTTGACATCAAGCGTACTAAAGATTGTATAAATGGATTTTTGAAGAAGCGCTTTATCGGTTATGTGCTCTCTATCTTGCAATATATTTACTATTATATTGCATCCTTGGAAACTTTTTATAAAGTTTTTATATTTTGAAATATTTTTTATATTGTTT